>CAMCIE010000037.1 GCA_945874815.1 uncultured Bacteroidales bacterium | reverse complement strand
AAGGCGGCATTGGCTCCCGAAAAGGGAAGGGGCCCACGAAGTGGGAAGGACCGCCGGCGGCTACTGCCGCTGCAAACCGCAACCCGCCCCGTAATCATGCCGATGCAGAAGAAATTACTCGTAATCGAACCAGTTGAATTCACCATAGGCCTTGGAATTCTCAGAAGCAGCAGAGGCATAAAGTCCAATAACCACGCCGGTGAAGCCGCCTACGGTTTCAGAGCTGAGATACCGGCAGTTCATCTTACCTGCACAATGCCAAACATAACCACCATCAACAGAATAATCAAAGAAATAATACTCACGATTCGCCCTTATTCTAAGCAGGACAGCTTTGGACTTCAAAGGCACGACCTTCTCGATATGAGACATATTCCCTAGCCGGAAACGAAGAACTATACTTTGAGTTTTGCCAGCCTCCTGCCTGATAAAAAAATCATAATGCGAACTATTCTCCCTATAGAGAGAAATACCAGCTTCATCAGACATCTCAGCACTCTTCAAAGACAGCGAAACGGTGGAAACAAACTCAATATGCTCCTGTCTGCGACCGACAAATGTAGGACTGACAACCGTCTGATCCAAACCCTCCGGCCTCGCCATAAGCCTAAACGAACCATCAGTAAACACATAATCCTCCCGGCGGGGATTCTGCAAGAAAACCCATTCCGGACCAAGTTTCCCGACACCGAAATCAGTCCTTACCTTTCTTTCCGAAGGCGCAGACTGAGGCAAGGTAGGAACATCCATCTCAAGAGAAATCGTCCCATTCCCATTCACCACCGGCCACGCATTCTCATCCCAACGCACCGGAGCAAGAAAAGTCTCACGCCCCAGCAGATGATGGGTACCATCCTGAGGCCTGAACGCCAGACATACCATCCACCACGAACCGTCAGACGCCTCAACAAAATCTGCATGACCAGTACCCTGAATCGGGCTTGTCTGAGTAATCTGGTCCATGTGAGTAAGTATGGGATTTGCAGGATTTCCCTGATATGGCCCGTAAATTTTCCTGCTTCTTGCAATGGTCACCCTGTGGGCATATTCCGTACCGCCTTCAGAGATAAGCAGATAGTACCAACCGTCCTTTTTATAGATATGAGGCCCTTCAGGATATCTTCCACCTGTCCCGTTCCAGATACAAACTGAAGGAGTAAGCTGCTCCCCTGTTTCAGGATTGATCTCACACAGAACTATCCCACCATCAGGATTGCTCACGAAATAGCACTTTCCATCCTCAAAATAAAGCGAAGGGTCGATGCCGCCCTGTTCCAGCCATATCGGGTCTGACCATCCCCCGGCAGGATCATGAGTCGTCACCATGAAATTCCTTCCAAGATTGATATTGGTGGTAATCATATAGAACGTACCATCATTGTACCTTATGGTCGGGGCAAAAATGCCTCCGCCGGAATTTGCACCGGTAAGCATCAGCTGAGACTCCCTGTCAAGGCAATTGCCGACCTGCTCCCAATGAATGAGGTCCTTACTGTGAAACAACGGCACACCGGGAAAGAACTGGAAACTGCTGTTAACCAGATAGTAATCATCTCCGCAGCGGCAAACACTCGGATCCGGATGGAAACCAGATATCACCGGATTTGAATAACCACGTCTGATATCAGAAGCCTGCGAATCCGACACCGGTTCAGATGCATAAGCATATGAACAAACTGTCAGAAGCAAAAAACAAATATGGAAGCAAAATTTGTTCATCGTACGTCACTTGACCTTATATGATGACGCAATGAGCTTTTCAAACTCATCCTCGGTAATCATCTTGCAATTACCGTTGAAAACAGAACCAAGCTCAACACAGAAACGGCGAATATGCACATTTCCATTCACGGTACATCCCTGCTTCAGCGAAAGAGTATCCTTGACATACACATTGCCGTCAACCTTTCCCCAAAGGTCAAGATTCTCGCAAATGACGTCCCCTTTCACGGAAGCGCTCTCTCCTATCACAACTCTGCCATTGCTCTGGATTTTACCATCAAAAGTACCATCAATCCTGATGTCCGAAGAAGACACAATCTCACCCTTGATGATGGTGCCGACAGAAATCCTGCTGATGGTGTTTACATTCAGATTTGGTTCAGACTTAGCCATAAAATTTATCTTTAATTATTAAAGCCCTTTACCGTGGCAGTTCTTGTACTTCTTACCCGAGCCACATGGGCAAGGATCATTTCGGCCGACAGTCTTGTCAACATGCACAGGCATCTTGCTCTTAGGCTCGCCTGAATTGGTAACAAGGTCAGTCCTGCTGGTCTGCATATTGTCAGGTCTGCGCTGAACCGGTGCAGGAGCCTGAGCCTGAGAAGCATCACGCAAAGGAATGAATGCCCTCAGCAGGAATGAAAGCACATCCTTGTTCAGGTCTTCAAGCATCTTGCTGAACAGGTTGAAACTCTCGAACTTATAGACAAGCAACGGATCCTTCTGCTCATAAGTGGCATTCTGAACCGACTGCTTCAAATCATCCATGTCACGCAAATGCTCCTTCCAGTGCTCATCAATCTGGTAAAGGGTGATGCTCTTGCTCAGAGATCTTGCAATCTCCTTACCCTCAGACTCATAAGCCTTCTTGAGATTCACCGAAAGAGTCATCATCTTACGTCCGTCAGAAATAGGAATGGCGATATTCTGATAGATGGCACCCTGCTTCTCATACACTTCCTTGATGATAGGAAAGGCCTTCACTACCATGGCATCGATACGCCTCTTGTAGGTCTGAGCAATGTGCTCATACAGTTTCTCAGCCATATCCTTGGCATTCGCCTTCTCGAAGAATGCCTCATCGAAACCAAGGTCGATAGACAAAGCACTCATCACAGTCTCTGAAAATGACTCATAATCAAGGCCCTCAGCCTTCTCAGCAAGAATCTCAGCAGTGTCCTGCATCATATTCATCACATCAATCTCCACCCTCTCACCTGAAAGTGCATTGCGTCTCTTGGTATATACAACCTCCCTCTGGGAGTTCATGACATCGTCATACTCAAGCAATCTCTTACGGATACCGAAGTTGTTCTCCTCCACCTTCTTCTGTGCCCTCTCTATTGAACTTGAAAGCATTGGAGCCTCCAAAGCCTCATCCTCCTGCATACCCAGCTTGTCAACCACGCCAGCAATCCTCTCCGATCCGAAAAGACGCATGAGCTTATCCTCCAGCGACACATAGAATACAGAAGAACCCGGGTCACCCTGACGTCCTGCACGACCACGAAGCTGTCTGTCCACACGGCGGCTGTCATGACGCTCCGTACCGATGATAGCGAGACCACCTGCTGCCTTGACCTCATCAGAAAGCTTGATATCGGTACCACGACCTGCCATATTGGTGGCAATGGTCACAGTACTCTTCTGACCGGCATGTGCAACAACTTCCGCCTCACGGGCATGCTGCTTGGCATTGAGGACCTGATGCTGGATGCCGCGCATCCTGAGCATACGGCTGAGCAATTCAGAAGTCTCGACATCAGTAGTACCCACGAGCACCGGCCTTCCCTGAGAAGTCAGCTCAACAACCTTGTTGATGACAGCGTCGAACTTTGCCTTCTTGGTCTTATATATAAGGTCATTGGCATCAATACGGGCGATAGGCCTGTTTGTAGGAATGACCACAACATCCAGTTTGTAGATGGACCAGAACTCTCCGGCCTCAGTTTCAGCCGTACCTGTCATACCGGCAAGCTTATGGTACATACGGAAATAGTTCTGAAGGGTGATGGTTGCAAATGTCTGTGTAGCAGCCTCGATCTTCACATTTTCCTTAGCCTCGACAGCCTGGTGGAGACCGTCGCTCCAGCGGCGGCCTTCCATGATACGACCAGTCTGCTCATCGACAATCTTGATCTTTCCGTCCTCGGAGATGACATAGTCAATGTCCTTATCGAACATTGTATAAGCCTTAAGCAGCTGATTCACAGTATGTACGCGCTCAGACTTGATGGCAAAGTCAGCCATGATCTCGTCCTTCTTCGCCTGTTTCTCCTCAGCTGTAAGCTCCAGATTCTTCTGAACCTCGGCTATAGCAGCACCCACATCCGGAAGGATAAAGAATTTAGGGTCTGACAGATTTCCTGTGATAAGGTCGCGGCCCTTGTCAGTCATATCTACCGAATGCTGTTTCTCGTTGATGACGAAATATAGCTCATCAGTAATGAAAGGCATCTCCTTCTCATTATCCTGGATATAATAGTTCTCCACCTTCTGGAGAAGCTGCTTCATACCCGGTTCGCTGAGGAACTTGATGAGAGGCTTGTATTTAGGATATCCTTTGAATGCTCTGAACAGCAGGACTCCTCCATCTTTCTCGTTTCCTTCGGCAATGAGTTTCTTAGCCTCATTCAGAAGGGATGTAACGAGTGATTTCTGGCTGTTGTAGAGTCTCTCCACATAAGGTTTGAACTCCATGAACTGCTGGTCATCACCGCGTGGGACAGGTCCTGAGATAATCAGAGGGGTACGCGCATCATCTATGAGCACTGAATCGACCTCATCGACAATTGCAAAATGGTGTTTGCGCTGTACCAGGTCCTTCATTGACACCGCCATATTGTCGCGAAGGTAGTCGAAACCGAATTCGTTGTTGGTACCGAAGGTGATGTCACATGCATAAGCCTTGCGGCGGGCTTCGCTGTTCGGCTGATGCTTGTCGATACAGTCAACTGAAAGACCATGGAACATATAAAGAGGTCCCATCCACTCTGAGTCTCGTTTGGAGAGGTAGTCGTTGACTGTGACTACATGCACACCTTTTCCGGCAAGTGCATTCAGGAAGACCGGAAGAGTTGCGACAAGGGTCTTTCCTTCTCCTGTTGCCATTTCGGCAATCTTACCCTGGTGAAGGACGATACCTCCGATGAGCTGCACATCATAGTGAACCATATCCCAGGTAATCTCATTGCCACCAGCCATCCAATGGTTCTGCCAGATTGCATAATCACCGTCAATGGTCACAAAATCCTTTGTAGTACTGAGGTCACGGTCAAAGTCTGTTGCCTTCACCCTGATCTGAGGATTCTCCTTGAATCGGCGGGCTGTTGATTTCATGATGGCGAATGCCTCAGGAAGAATCTCCTCAAGAACGGTTTCTATGGTTTCATCAACTTTTTTGACGAGTTTGTCCGATTCAGTCGCAAGAGCTTCCTTCTTGTCCACAGGTATTTCTGTCTCAAGTTCTTCACGGATAGCTGCGATGCGAGCCTCGTCTGAAGCAATGCGTTCGCGGATAACGGCCTTCAAGCTGTCACACTTGGCCCTGAGTTCATCATCCGAAAGTTTATCAATGTCTGTATATGCAGCCAGAACCTTGTTCAACATAGGTTTGAGCTGCTTCATGTCACGGTCTGCCTTGGTACCGAATATTTTTTTGAAAACGTCTGTAAATGACATATTTATTATATTTATATTCAACAGAAAAAGGTTGCATGCACATAAAAGCGCACACAACCTGCAAAAATACTAAAAATTTATCAATCGTCCAAAACAACCTTCCTCGCCCCCCGGTCCGGATTATATGGAACAGGATGGAAGAAAGGACATTATCATTCAGGGAGGTAACCGGGATCGGGCGGAAGGGTTTTCCCGGCGGCAACGGCACCCGCACCCGCAGCGACGGCAAGAGCATCGCAGCGCTCATTTTCCGGATGTCCCGCATGGCCTTTGATCCAATGGAAAGCCACCCTGTGAGAAGAAAGCAACGGCACCAGACGGCTCCATAAATCAGGATTCTTCACCTTGGCGAAGCCCTTCATTTTCCAGCTCTCAAGCCAGCCTTTGTTGATGGCATTGACCACATAGGATGAATCACTCCATACATGGACCTCTGCATTTCTCCACTTGATTGCCTCAAGCCCGCGGATTACGGCAAGAAGTTCCATCCGGTTGTTGGTTGTAAGCGAATACCCACCGGAAATCTCAAGCCTCTTGCCCATGCATTTGAGCACCACTCCGAATCCCCCCGGACCCGGATTGCCGCTGGAAGCTCCGTCGGTATATAGCTCTATCGGAGGCCTTGCACCCTTTGATGCCCCCGCACTGACATTCTCCGCCATTTCCTACTCGATGATTCTGCCTCCGCGAGGTTTGATCTCTGTGTCCGGAAGCTTGATATTCATCTTGTTACGCTGAAGTTCGTCGTAATTCTCACGATTGTTGAAAATGTCGATTGCCGTGTAGATGGAAGCAATCATGGAACGAGGATCAGCAAGGTCGCGGCCTGCCATTTCATAGGCTGTACCATGGTCTGGAGATGTCCTTACGATTGGAAGTCCTGCCGTATAATTGACA
This sequence comes from uncultured Bacteroidales bacterium, assembly GCA_945874815.1. Taxonomy (GTDB): domain Bacteria; phylum Bacteroidota; class Bacteroidia; order Bacteroidales; family UBA932; genus Cryptobacteroides. Next base: position 3,116 of record CAMCIE010000037.1, on the reverse strand, counting down.
CCATCTTCGAATGCAAGAGCTTTGAAAGGAGTAAGACCCTGATCGTGGTACATTGCAAGGACAGCATCATATTTCGAATAATTTCCAAGACCGAAAAATCCGTCCGGAGAATAAGGTCCGAAAGCAAGGATACCCTCAGTACAAGCCTCCTGAACGGCAGGAAGGATAATCTCCCTTTCCTCGTCTCCGAGAAGGCCGCCGTCACCGCAATGCGGGTTCAGACCAAGAACTGCAATCTTTGGGGCATCTATGCCAAAGTCCCTGCGCAGGGAAGCCGTCATAAGACGCAACTTACTGATAATCTTTTCTTTAGTAATAAGAGAAGGCACATCTTTCAATGACACATGTCCGGTCACGACACCAACTTTCAGGCGGTCACAAACCATAATCATAGCCACCTCGTCAACGCCGAATTCCTTTTCAAGATATTCGGTATGGCCAGTGTATCCGAAACCTTCCTCGACCATCGCCCTTTTGTTGATCGGAGCGGTCACAAGAACGTCGATATAGCCGTTGCGGATGTCCTCAACCGCCACCTTCAGGGAAGTCATTGCCGATTTGGCAGATTCCGGAGTTGACTGTCCCGGCTCCACAAACACGTTTTCAGGGAGACAGTTGACAATATTCACCCTCTTGTTGTGAACATCCTTTGCAGATGTGATCACATTAGTATTGATCTGGTCGATATTGTGGATCTGTTTTTTATAGAATCCGAAAATCTTTGACGAACCATATATCACCGGAGTGCAGATATCGAGCATCCTTTCATCAGCCAAAGCCTTGATAATCACTTCATATCCGATGCCGTTCCCATCACCCTGGGTTATTCCAACTACTAATTTTCTTGGCATAATTATACAATATTATATTATTATTCAGGAATTTCCCGGGAAATTCCATATCTGTTTCAATGACCTGCAAATATACAATGTGTTCTGATTTTTCGCAAATGGACAACTTGCGAAACTTGCGAAATGTTATTAGATTTGCCGAGATATGGCACAGTACGGTTTGGATATGGATATGGATATTCAGTTCCTTCCGGGAGTCGGCCCCAAAAGGGCGGAACTGTTCACTAAGGAACTAGGGATCAGCACAGTAGGTGAACTGATCAGGTTCTATCCGTTCCGTTATATCGACAGGACTTCATTCACCCGCATAGCTGATGCAAGGCCGGATATGGCCTATATCCAGATACGGGCACGCGTACTGAGAACGGAGCTTTTCTCAAATTCTTCAGCCTCTGCTGCCGGCATTGCAGCCCAGGAGCAGAATAAAGACAGTAAAGATTTGAAGTTCAACACTATAAAGCGAATGAGCGTATGGATCGGAGATGGTAGCGGAGAGATGGAACTGGTGTTTTTCAAAGGCATAAAATGGATGCATGAGAAACTCACGCCGGGGTCGGAATTCATATTTTTCGGAAAGCCCTCCGCATTCAACGGAAGGGTTAATCTGGTCCATCCGGAAGTCGATCCGGCACCAGCGACAGCCACTCAGACGGCACCAGCAACGGCCATACAACAGACGACGGCAACAACAACGGCTCCATCGACAAAGGCGGTTTCATTCACTGCAGGCTGCACCATGACAGGGGTATATCCAAGCACGGAAAGACTGAAGAACGCCGGAGTGACAGCCAAACTGATGAACCGCATAATGGAAGCGGCGATGGATAAAGGCATGAATTACATAGAAGAAAGCATGCCGGAATACCTGATCAGGCAATGCGGCCTCGTCCCACTCCATTTTGCCCTGAGGAACATTCATTTTCCTCAAAGTCAGGATGCTCTCGAAAAAGCGAGATACCGGCTCAAATTCGAAGAACTGTTCTACCTTCAGCTTTCTTTGCTGAAACAGAAATACATACGCAGCCGCAACGATGTCGGAATAAGGATGCCGAAAGTCGGAGAGGCATTCAACAAATGTTACAGTGCACTCCCCTTCCCTCTGACCGGAGCCCAAAAAAGAGTGATTACCGAGATTCGTGACGACATGAAGAGCGGGCATCAGATGAACCGCCTCCTTCAAGGAGATGTAGGAAGCGGAAAGACGATGGTTGCCGTGCTTTCAGCCCTGATTGCAGTGGGCAACGGCTACCAGGCATGCATCATGGCGCCTACTGAAGTCCTTGCGCAGCAGCATTTCAAGAATATCGGGAAATTCCTTGCTCCGACAGGTGTTAGGGCGGCGCTTCTGACCGGAAGCACGAAAGCCTCAGAAAGACGTGAGATCCATGCAGGTCTTGAGGATGGCAGCATCGGAATTATCGTGGGAACGCATGCCCTGATTGAAGATAATGTAATATTCAGGACTCTGGGGCTTGCAATTGTGGATGAACAGCACCGCTTCGGTGTGGAACAGCGCTCAAAACTCTGGAAGAAAGCATGTTGCGGATGCCCGCCCCATGTACTTGTCATGACAGCCACACCTATCCCGCGTACTCTGGCGATGACTTTGTACGGAGACCTCGACGTGTCGGTAATCGACGAACTGCCGCCGGGAAGAAAGCCGGTTCAAACCATACATGCGACTGAAGGAAAGAGGGCTGCGCTTTACCGGTTCATGAAGGAGCAGATAGCCCTCGGAAGGCAGATTTTTGTGGTATATCCGTTGATAAACGAGACTGAAAAACTTGATTATCAGAGCCTTGAAGCCGGTGCAGAGGATATAATGAACAACTTTCCATTCCCCGAATACAAGACTGCCGTCGTTCATGGGAAACAGCTCAATGACGTGAAACAGTTCAACATGGACGCCTTTGCCGCAGGCAGGGCGGACATTCTGGTGGCGACGTCGGTAATCGAAGTCGGGGTTGATGTTCCCAACGCATCGGTGATGGTAATTGAAAGTGCTGAAAGATTCGGACTCAGCCAGCTGCACCAGCTGCGAGGAAGGGTCGGACGCGGAAGCGAAAAGTCTTATTGCGTGCTGATGACAGGATACAAGCTGAGCAAGGAGTCGAAACATAGGATTGAACTCATGTGCGCTACCGAAAACGGTTTCGACCTGGCGGAAGAGGATTTGAAAATGAGGGGACCCGGAGACCTGGAGGGCACGCAGCAGAGCGGCCTGCCAATCAGCCTGAACATAGCATCGCTGGCCAGAGATGGCAT
>CAMCIE010000036.1 GCA_945874815.1 uncultured Bacteroidales bacterium | reverse complement strand
AACAGCTTCTCTGTTAGGGCATTGATGAAATCCGATTTATTGAGCCGGACACGTTTAAGCGAAAATTGTGCCATTGAAACTTCGACTATGGTGTCGGAGGAAGCACAAACATTACGATTGTCGGAAGTGAATGTGAACTGTGGGTCGCGGGAATGCATCGAAAGTACTATGTCCGACGAATCCGGGACCACGAGAGGCCTCACATTGAGGTTGTGAGGGGCAATAGGTGATATTATCAGGACCTTTGACTGAGGCAGGACTATCGGGCCGCCTACGCTCAGTGAATAGGCTGTTGACCCCGAGCTTGTAGATATTACCAGTCCGTCCGCCCAATAGGTCGGAAGCTTTTCCCCATTGATCATTACATCTACTCCAAGCATTGCAGCTCCGCTACGATGCACCGTCACTTCATTCAAAGCCGTATATTCTTCCGGATGGTTCAAGCCTGAACCCGACAGTCTTGCGGAGAGGATTCCCCTTTCCTCAATCTCATATTCACCCGAGAGCAAGGCATTTGCAACGTCATCCGGACGATTCTCCGAAAGAAATCCCAAGCGGCCGAGATTGACCCCGACAACCGGTATGCCCCTTCTGGATGCAACCGAAGAGGCTGACAGAAAGGATCCGTCACCGCCCACGCTCAATATCAGATTCGTCCCTGAAGGAAGTTCCTCTGCACTCATTCCCTGTACGACTGACCAACCTCCGCTTTCCAGAGACTCTTTCAGACGTATTATTCTCTCGTCAGATTCTGACCCTTTCTTACCTATATATATATATGCTGTCATCCGTTTTCAGTATATGCGATTCAGTCCGTTTGTCAATAAAGCTTCAAAAATAGCACAATCTTTACAATTATTGAACTTTATTATCTATTTTTGTCGCTCGGTAAATGAAACGAATTATGACAAGATTAAGTGTAAATATCAATAAGATTGCTACAATAAGGAATGCACGCGGGGGCAAAATGCCCGATGTAGCCCATGCAGCAGTCATGTGTGAGAAATTCGGTGCTGAAGGAATCACCGTACATCCAAGACCTGACGAAAGACATATCAGATATTCCGACGTAAGGCAGATCAGGCCTCTGATAACGACAGAATTCAATATTGAAGGCAACCCTATCCCCTCCTTCATAGACCTTGTCCTGGAGGTTGTCCCGGACCAGGTGACTCTGGTGCCTGATGCCGAAGATGCCATCACATCAAACTCAGGATGGGATTGTATCAGACATAAGGAATTCCTCACAGACGTATGTAAGACATTCAAGGACAAAGGAATAAGGACTTCTATCTTTATCGATCCGATTCCCGGGATGGCCCGTGCAGCGGCAGAATGCGGATGTGACCGCGTGGAACTTTATACTGAACCCTATGCCAGCGGATACCCTGCTGACCGGGATGCTGCAATTGCTGATTTCATAAAAACGGCGGAAGCCGCCCGCGAAGCCGGGCTTGAGGTCAATGCAGGACATGACCTGAGCCTGGAGAATCTGGAGTTCTTTATCAGGAACATTCCTTGGACTGCAGAAGTATCAATTGGCCATGCCATCATCTGTGATGCCATTTACATGGGTCTTGAACAAACAATACATGCATATCTCTCAAAAGTTAAGATTTTTTAGCTATCTTTGCAAATCTGTGCACCTGTATGTAACAGGTCATGGCAACAAATCGAATAATCAATTAAAAAAATAAAACAAAATGAAACAGACACCACTCGTACTCAGCATCATTTCACTGGTTGCTGTAGCAGTATTCGGAATTCTTTTCTTTACAACAGGCAAATCAGACGGCAAAGGCGCAGTTGCAACTGAGGAATCAGGAGTTGCTGCACAGAAGGGAGACATCGTTTACATTGACCTTGACAGAATCCTCATGGAATATGACATGGCAAACGACCTCAGAAGCGTTGTAGAGACAAAAGTTCAGAACATCCAGGCAGAAATCAACAGAAGGGGCAAGAAACTTGAGACAGACGTCAAATCTTTCCAGGAGAAAATCGACAAAGGTCTCATGACCCGTTCGGTAGCTGAGGTTCAGAGCCAGAAACTCCAGCAGCAGGAAGCTGAGTTCAACAACTATGCAGCTCAGAAACAGCAGGAGATTCAGGAAGAGCAGCTCGTGATGATGAACCAGCTCGGTGATGCAATCAAGACATACCTTGACAATTTCAATGCAGAAAAACAGTATGCAATGATTCTTACCAACCAGGGTGGTGCTCCTGTCATTACAGCTGATGCGAACCTCGACATTACCGATGTGGTTCTCGCAGGCCTCAACGAGGAGTATGTAAAGAATAAAAACAAAAAAGAGGATAAATAATTGAAAATAGCTATACTGTCCTGTTTCTACCCGTATCGCGGAGGAATTTCTCAGTTTAACGCTTGTCTTTACGGAGAACTGAGCAAAACTCATATTGTCAAGGCATTCAATTTCAAGAGACAATATCCTGAATTCCTTTTTCCGGGAAAGACGCAGTATGTTACAAAAGATGATGAAGCCGTACCGGTGGAGAGCGTATCTCTGCTTGATACGGCTAATCCTTTTTCTTATGTCAGCACTTACAGGCAAATCCGTGCCTGGGAGCCTGACGTGCTGATTGTCAGATACTGGATGTCATATTTCGCGCCTTCTCTGGGCTACATTACCCGTCGGATGAGGAAGCATTGCAAGGTAATTTCAATCCTGGACAATGTCGTTCCGCATGAGCAGCGATTCTTCGACACTCCGCTGACTAAATATTTCCTTTCGGGAAGCGACGGCTCCGTCACCTTGTGCGAAGCGGTATCCAAAGACCTTCTGAGACTGCGCCCGGATGCAGAATTCAGAGTGATCCAGCATCCGCTCTACTCCCATTTCGGGGAGCGGATTCCTCGTGAGGAAGCCTCACGCAAGCTCGGTCTGGATCCGAAAAGAAAGACCATACTGTTTTTCGGCCTGATAAGGCTGTATAAAGGGCTTGACATCCTGCTTGAAGCTTTTGAAAAACTGCCTGAAGACTATCAGCTAATCATTGCCGGTGAACCTTATGGCTCATTCGACAGATATCAGAAGATAATTGACCGGATTGCAAAACCGGAAAGGATTCACATGAGCTTGAAATATATAAAGGATTCCGAGGTGTCAGTGTTCTTCTCCGCGGCAGATATCGCGGTCCTTCCATACAGGAGTGCAACACAAAGCGGGATAAGTTCAGTAGCCTATCATTTTGAAGTACCTATGATTGTGACTGATGTGGGCGGACTCAAGGAGACCGTAGGTGACACAGGGACCGGAATAGTTGCCCCAGAATGCACACCACAGGCAATCATGCATGAGATTGAAAGATATTTTGCAGAAGCTCAGCTGAAACAGTCTTTCATCACTAATATAAGAAAGGAGAAAGAACGGCTTTCATGGAAGAGTTTCTCCGAACAATTGATTGATTTCATAAATCAGATCAGAAAATAAAACAGTTCAGGAATTCTGAACGGAATTTGACAATATGGATAATTTGAAAAAGATTCTTTGCAGACTGATTTTGCTTGTTGTCTGCTTTACATATATCGGCCAGGCTGCCTCTGCACAGACTTATGAAGCCGCACCTGTCACCGTTTCAAAGGAAAAAGTGAAAGTTGACGGCAAGACTTACTATTCGCATATCGTACTGGAAAAGCAGACCTTGTATTCTATCAGCAAGGCCTATGAGGTCAGCATTGATGACATTTACAAGGCCAATCCGAATTTGAAGGAGACTGGGCTGAAGAAAAATGGCATAATTCTGATTCCAATTTTGTCTAAGGCTGAAATTGCGGCAAATGCCAGACAGCAGGAGACTGTGCAGGAAGAAGCCCTGCAACCGAAATCTGTTGAAGAGCAGAAGGAGCAGCCTAAAAAGCAGGAAAAGACCAGAAAGAGAAAGGTTCATACAGTCAAATGGTTCGAAGACCTGGATATGATAGCGGAGAAATACGGCGTGTCCGTTACTGCAATCATGAAGGCTAACAATCTTGAAGGAAGGAAACTGTCTGCAAGACAGAAACTTGAGATACCTTTTGCTGATGAGATATTTGAAGATGACCTGCTTGCTGATGAACAGCCGGCCGAACAGGTAGAACAGGAGAAACAGACCGAAGAGAATGAAGAGGAGCAAGACTTTGACTCATTCTTATGGGACAGAAAGATCAATCTCTCCCTCATACTTCCGTTGAAGGCGGATGGCCAGCAGTGCAGCAGGAATAATATGGACTTCTATGCAGGAGCTCTTGTTGCCGTACGTGACCTTGCTGAAGAAGGCATGGACATTGATTTGAAGCTTTTCGATTCCGCTCTCCAGACCCAGGCTGCAGTATATGAGGGAATAGGACACAGTGACATTGTCATCGGGCCTGTTTCAAGCGCGGACCTTGAAAGGACATTGAAATCTGTGCCGCACTCCTGCCCTGTTGTGTCCCCGCTTGATCCTAAGGCAGAGGCACTCGCTGCGGAATTCAACAATCTGATCCAGATTCCTACTCCGCACCGCATTCAGTATGAAGACCTTGCCAAATGGATGAAACAGCAGATGCGCAAAGACGACCAGGTGCTGTTCATTACAGAAAAAGGCTCAAGGGACAATGCAACAGTTTCTATGATGAGAGAAGCTCTTGAGTCCCAGGGCATAAGCATCAAGCCTTTCTCATACAGCATTCTCGAAGGAAGGAATGTGCTCGGGCCATTATCTGGAATGATGAGTCTGACTGCATGCAACAGATTCGTGGTAGCATCTGAAAGCGAGGCTTTCGTAAATGACGTAGTCAGGAACATCAACCTCCTGATTCACAATAAATACGACGTAGTCCTCTATGCTCCGGCCAAGATAAGGAACTTCGAGACCATCGAGGTCGAGAACCTTCACAACGCAAACCTACATGTCTGCAACGCATACAATATCGACTACAATGACAAGAAGGTCATGAGCTTCCTCATGAAATACCGTGCCCTGTTCAATGCCGAGCCGTCACAGTATGCTTTCCAGGGCTATGACATCACCCGATACTGCCTTGAGATGTCAAGCAGGCATGGAAGGTCATGGATGGACAAACTCGAAGACAGGAAGATGCTTCAGAGCAATTTCATGTTCAGAAGGGAGAATTCTGACAAGGGATGGGTGAATGAAGGAGTCCGCAGAATCGTTTACGGAAGCGGATGGAGCGTAAAGCAGTACTAACAACCTTTCAGAAGAGATTCAGCATTTGCGATGGCGGCTTCAGTCAGAGTGGAGCCGCTTAACATGCGTGCAAGTTCAAGCACTCGTTCCCTCTCACCAAGCCTGTTGATTGACGAGACTGCTTTTCCAGTCTGAGGGTTCATTTCCTTGCTCACAAGATAGTGCGCTTTGCCCTTTGCAGCGACCTGAGGCAGGTGCGTGATGGCAAATACTTGCATGGATTGTCCCATCTGGCAGATCATGGAACCGATTTTGTCAGCAACGCTTCCCGATACGCCAGTATCAATTTCATCAAAAATAAGAGTAGGCATCTGTGTGAAAGTTGCCATCATTGCTTTCAGGGACAGCATTATTCGTGAAAGCTCACCTCCTGATGCACATTTTGCCACATCAGCAGGAGCCGTTCCGTTGGCGCTGAAGAGGAATGTTACCTGATCCGTGCCGGAAGCACTCGGAGCAACCTCGGAAATTACCACCTCAAACACTGCATAAGGAAGTTCAAGAGAGCGCACCGATTCCTGGATTGATCCTGACAATGGTTTCATGGCTGCTTCCCTGGACTTGTGCAGAGAATCTGCAATTTTGGAATAATGTCCCCTGGCAGGTTCCAAGGCTAGAACCAGAGACTTTCGTTTTTCCTGTAGAAGGGTACTGTCGCATATTGTCATCGACAAATTGTCCCTGAGGCCTATCAATTCACTTTCACTGGCACAGGCATGCTTGTGCATGAGCCCGTAAATCAAGGACATACGGTCCTCAACTTCTTCAAGCCTGCTCTGCGACAAATTCACAGAAGAATTAATTGAGGAAATTTCGGACAGGATGTCTTCAAGCTCCAGCCTGCATGAATCAAGCCTCTCAGAGAGAGATGTTGCATCCGGAATGAACCGTCCGGCTTTGGAAAGCTGTCTTACAGCCTCCTTCAGGGAAGTATCAATGGAAGCGCCCCCTTCAGAAGAATTCTGGTCAAAGGCAGACTCAGCCGTGCAGAGGCAGGTCTTTATCTCTTCTGCATTGGCAAGTTGCCTCTGCTCATCCTCCAGTTCGGCAAGTTCGCCTTCTTTCAATGAGGCAGCCTCAAGCTGCCTGAATTGCGCCTCATTATAGTCACGGTCTCTTTCAGACCTTGCAATCTGCTCATCGAGCGAGCTTATTTCGGACTTCAAGTCCTGTACCCTCTTCCACGCCTTGCCACATTCGGCCAGAAGTTCTCCATTGCCTGCATAATGGTCAAGCACCGACAACTGGAACTGACGGTCTGAAAGGAGCAAAGTCTGATGTTGTGAATGAATATCCACCAGGCGGGAAGACAGATCCTGCAGAATCCCCACAGATACGGGAGAATCATTCACAAAAGCCCTGGACCTTCCGGACGGATTGACCAGACGGCGGATGATCAGATGACCGTCCTCCCAATCAACGTCGTTCTCATCAAGCAGGGCACGAATAACAGGGTCGGAGGTCTCAAATTCGCCCTCGACCACACAATTGTCGGCTCCGTCCTTGATCATCCCGGCATCAGCCTTTGCACCCATGAGCAGGGATAAAGCTCCCAGAAGAATGGACTTTCCGGCACCGGTCTGACCTGTAATAATAATCAGACCCTCCGGAAAATCAATATCCAGAGAGTCTATCAATACATAATTGCTGACGTGAAGCCTTTGAAGCATAATCAGTCGTTGTCTTCCTGTTTAGCCATCCTGTAAAGAATCTCGTTATCCTTGAACTCTTCTATGGCAACGAGTGATGGTTTAGGCTGTCTTTCGTAATATTTTGAAATCTCAATCTGCTCCCTGTTCTCGAATACTTCTTCCATGGTATCACGGTCGTTCTTGAAGTCTTCAAGCTTGCGGGTGAGCTCTTTCTGCTCGGCGATTGCAATCTGATTTGCACGTTTTGAAAGGATAACTACTGTCTCATAGATATTTCCAGTAGGTGCAGCCAAGTCACAAAGGTCTCTTGTGATTGTGTTTGTAGGTACTTTTTTTGCCATTTGTATGTAATTTTTAATATTCTCCTATTTAGTTATACCGCGGGATTCAATGATGGTTTCATTTATTTTTCCCGGTTTTGGAATTTTCTTTCATAAGATTCTTTCTTTCCCTTGCAAAATCCCTTTCAGACTTGTCGGAATCAGAAGTGGTAACAGGATTCTTTCCGAGGGCTTTCTGCACCCTCTGGTAAACAGCATCCAGTTCCCTTCTATATTTTGAATCCGGATTCTCGCCAATGAAGTTGAGATAATCATCCACAAAGACAAGATATCTTTCCTTCTGTTTGTTCTGGACACTCAGATGGGCATATTTGTAGGATGCCATCGCCGTGTAATAAAGAATATCCTCCCTGTAGATGTTGTCGGAATCATCCTTCAGGACATTTCTCAAAGCCACCCTTGCAGCGAGGTAATCCTCCATCTTGTAATAGAGTTTCGCTCCTTCGTAAGCTTTGCGGTCCAGACGTTCATTAAGGTCCTCGAGCATCAGGTCGCAATCCTCAATATGGGTCGATGAAGGGAATTCAATCTTATACTCCGAAATAGCTGCGATTGCCTTGTTGGTAGGAGTCTGGTCAAGTTCATATCTCAAAGTTGACCTATACAGGCAATCCAGCCTGAGGTATCTTGCCTCTGAAGCGAAAGGGCTGCGCGGATAGTTCTCTATGAATTGCTCGAAATTGGTCTCGGCTGTATAATAATCCCTGAATTTGTAATTGCTCAAGCCCCAGTAATAACGTACGGTATCATCCCTCTCGGTGCCGTCAGTAAGAACTGAAAGGGACTCGAACAAAGTAGCGGCCTTGTTGTATTTCCTGTCATTGAAATACTTGAAGGCAGCTTCATATTTTGCTTCCACATCATTGCTGTTCAGCATCATTTCAAACTGAGACTTGCACGAGCTGAGTGCAATCAATGATGTCAGAACGAAAAACAAATTTCTGATTTTCATTATTTGGTATGTTTAAGGAACTTTTCTGCATCCAATGCGGCACGGCAGCCTGAAGCTGCAGCGTTGATGGCCTGTCTGTAAACAGGGTCCTGGACATCACCTGCCGCAAAAACACCTTCCACATTGGTCTTTGAAGTCTTTCCTTCGGTAATAATATATCCTTCCTTGTCAACGGCAACGTATTTGCTGAAAACTTCAGAATTAGGATGGTGTCCTATAGCCAGGAAAAAGCCGTCGAGGGCTATATCAAATATCTCGCCATTCTTTCTTTCAATCCTTGCTCCCTTCACGGAATTGCCGTCGCCGAGCACTTCCTTCGTATTGCAGTTCCAGAGAATTTCAATATTTTCGGTTGCTGCGACCCTTTCCTGCATGGCCTGTGAAGCCCTGAGGACATCCCTTCTGACAATCATATAGACTTTCTTGCAGAGTCCTGCCAGGTATGTTGCTTCCTCACAAGCAGTATCTCCGCCTCCGACAACGGCCACGGTTTTCTTTCTGTAGAAAAAGCCGTCACAAGTGGCACATGCAGACACGCCGAGGCCTTTGTATTTCGTTTCCGACTCCAGACCGAGATACCTGGCTGTCGCTCCTGTGGCTATGATAAGAGTCCTGGCAAGAATTTCCTTCGTGCCGTCAATGGTTATCCTGAATGGTCTTTCTGAAAGGTCTGCATCTGTGACCATGCCGGTACGGATATCAGCTCCGAGCCTTGAAGCCTGGGCACGCATGACCTCCATCAGTTCCGGGCCGGATATTCCGTTTTCAAAACCGGGATAATTTTCTATGTCAGTGGTAGTTGTAAGCTGTCCTCCAGGCTGTAATCCTTCATAAAGGACAGGTGACATATCGGCTCTCGCGCCATATATTGCCGCAGTATAACCTGCAGGCCCGCCTCCAACGATGAGGCATTCAACAGTTTCTGTCTGCATAATGTCATATTTGTTAAAACGGCATACAGCCCCAGCTATATGCGCAAGGTGCAAATATAATCAAAGGATTTTGATTATAGAAATTTCTTTACCTTGCGGTAAATCCATCCCAAAAGCCAATCCGGCATAATCACGACCAGCGGGAGGAAAATCCAGTTTACCAAACCAGGCATCACACCCCTGCGGCGCCTGAACGTAGCCCTTAGAGCCCTGTTGACAGCCTTTTCAGGACGGATCATTACAGTCAGTCCTCTTGCCAGTTTCCTCAAATCATCCCTCAGCGGAACAAGAGGTGTGTCAACAGCTCCGAAATAGGCATTCGTGACGCTTACGCCTGTCTTCTGGCACTCTATCCTGAGCTCGCGTGAATAATCTTTGACAAAACGTTTGGTGTTGCCGTACATTCCGATACCCGGCCAGCTCATCCAAGCGGCAAGCGAAGAAATGTTCAGGATATATCC
>CAMCIE010000035.1 GCA_945874815.1 uncultured Bacteroidales bacterium | reverse complement strand
GCAGCAGCACCTCCGCTCGGCACGAGTCCGTCACGGTTTTTGTCAAAAGGACGGCTTGCCTTGGCCGGCTCTGCCATGTTTTTCGAAAATGCCCCTATGGCATCGAAAGAAGCCATGGAATAGAAATTGGTTTCCTGAGCTCCACCGCACAGAACCATGCTCTGAAGGCCGTTCTTGATCAGCATATAGGCAAGTCCGATGGAGTGGCTTCCGCTGGCACAGGCAGCGCTGATTGTGAAGTTTACTCCCTTCAGTCTGAATATAGTGCTGATATTCATGGTGACGGTAGAGTTCATCGCCTGGAAAATGAACGACTGGCCCAGAAGCTGGGTGTCATGTTTCTCATCCATGATTTTTGATGCCTCGATTACCGGTTTTGCAGAGGAATCATTTCCAAAAATGCAGCCTACCTCATTGGCATCCAGATACTCCTGAGTGATACCTGCCATCTTGAAAGCCTGGTCACTCGCCATAAATGCATATTCGGCTTCCTCTGACATTCCACGTCTGAGGTGACGGTCAATAAGCCCCTTGAGCACAGGCTTTTTCACAATACCTGTAAGGGCAGACTGATAGCCGTATTCAATTCTGATATCTTCGATTCCTATTCCTGATTTTCCATTGTAAAGGGAGTCTTTCACCTCCTCAAGCGTTGTTCCGAGGCATGACCATATACCCATGCCCGTTATGACTACACGTCCCATTAATATAAACCTCCGTTGATACTTATTACTTCTCCTGTTATGTAGCTCGCCTGGTCAGAACAGAGAAATCCCACAAGGTCGGCCACTTCCTCCGGTTTTCCGAAGCGTTTCATCGGCACCAGCTTCTTGAGTTCATCCTGCGGCAGATCCTTTGTCATGTCTGTCTCAATGAAACCTGGAGCCACTGCATTGACTGTGACATTTCTGGCTGCTGCCTCCTGGGCCAGAGCCTTGGTCGCTCCTATGAGGGCAGCCTTGGCTGCACTGTAGTTGGTCTGTCCGGGCATTCCTTTCAGACCTGAAAGAGATGTCATGTTTACAATCCTTCCGCCATGCTTGCGCATCATCATTTTAGGAAGGAGGTATTTGGTCACATAGAAAAAGCCGTTGACCGTAACATCCATTACCGAATGCCAGTCGCTGTCCGGCATCATGAACATGACATTGTCCTTTCTGATACCTGCATTGTTCACAAGATATGCTATGTAATCATCCGGATGCTCACCCTCCCATGCCTGCAGGGCAGCATTCACCTGTGACTGGTCTGCTACGTTGAATTGCATGAGTACAGCATCACCGCCGTTTGCCAGAATTATGTCCCTGACCTGCTCTGCGGCTTCTTTATTGGACTGATAATTAATTATTACAGGTATCCCCATCTGTGAAAGTTTCAGGCACACAGCCCTTCCCAAACCTCTTGAGCCACCTGTTACCAATGCATATTTCATATTCTCCGTTCTATTTCCCGATTCCGGGGATAATATATTATTAAAAAGAGGCACAAAGATAGTATAATTTCGCCTATATCAATTTAATTGTTGACAACTTTATTTGTCACAAGAGGAAATTTAACAACTTTATTTGAAATAGGAGGAAATTATCTTTATTTTTGTAAGGTAATATGTACTAAAGATACTTATGGATAAACCTATAATATACCAGATGTTCCCCAGAATCTGGGGCAATTCATCATCAGCAAATAAAAAGAACGGTACCCTTTCTGAAAACGGAAGCGGTAAATTTTCAGATATAGACAAGGAAACGCTCGGATACCTTAAATGGCTCGGATGCACCCATGTCTGGCTGACAGGCGTCATCAGGCATTCGACAGCCGAAAACTGCAACGGATGCCATGCATCCAATCCCCAGATAGTGAAGGGAAGGGCGGGATCACCTTATGCAATCTGTGACTATTACGATGTAAACCCTTATCTTGCAGATGATCCTTCCGGAAGGATGGAGGAATTCGAGGCCCTTGTGAGCAGGACCCATGATGCCGGACTGAAAGTGATTCTTGATTTTGTTCCGAACCATGTTGCAAGGGATTATGGGCAGATTTCTCCTGTTCCGGGGCATCCTGTACTCGGGGCCGATGATGACAAATCAGTGCACTGGCGAGCAGAAAATGACTTTTTTTATTATCCGGGCACACCTCTGACCCTCCCTGTAGCTCCTGATGGGAAAATCGGTCCGTTCATCGAGAATCCGGCAAAGGCAACGGGCAACAACTGCTACAGTCCCGCTCCGGGCATGAACGACTGGTATGAGACCGTCAAAATCAATTACGGCGACGAGCATACCGCCACTTGGGACAAAATGGCCGATATCATAGAATTCTGGGCAGGTAAGGGAGTTGACGGATTCAGGTGCGACATGGTCGAACTGGTGCCACCGGCATTTTTCACATGGCTCATCAGAAAAGCCAGATCAGAGCATCCCGGACTCATCTTCATAGCAGAGGTTTACAAGAAAGACCTGTATTCGCAATATATCCGCGAGGTCGGATTCGACTATCTTTACGATAAGTCAGGGCTTTATGACACGCTCCGCACCATCGTGGAGAAGAACAACGGAGATGATTTCATGCCGGTGGAGCTTTGGCAGTCCACTGCCGGAATTACAAGGAACTGGCAGTATCTTGGTGATTTGCAGCCATATATGCTGAATTTCCTTGAAAATCATGATGAGCAGCGTTTTGCATCGGAGTTCTTTGGCAGGAATCCTCGGCACATGATGGCTCCGCTATATGTTTCCCTCTTGTTTAATACCGCACCTTTTATGATTTACTACGGTCAGGAAGTGGGCGAAGCCGGCATGGATGAGGAAGGATTCAGCGGAAAGGACGGCAGGACAACCATTTTCGACTGGTGGAGCGTAGGATCGCTCCGCAGGCTGAGGAAAGTCATCAGCTCCGGAGCTTACACAAGTCTTGATGTTGAAAAGATAGCTCAGGCAGGACTCGAACGGGCAGAAGCCGAGGTGTTCGTCCGCTTCGCCAAAGCTGTCCGCTTTGCAGCGTCAGACCTGGCAATACTGAAAGGTACGACTTATGACCTGTGCTATTGCAACTACAGTTCGGAAGGATTCGACAAAAACAGGCATTTTGCTTTTCTCAGGGACTTTAAGGACCATACAGTACTTGTTGCAGCCAATTTCTCTGAAGAGGATACCGAGATGGAGCTCAAGATTCCGCCTCATGCCTTCGAATGGATGGAACTCCCTGTGACAGAAATACTTAACCCTGACAAAGCAGTCAGGGTCGCAGTTCCGTCGCATGATGCAGTCATGCTTACTCTTATCTAAGGTTGAAGTCTTAGATTCCGACGATTGCACTTCCGCTGGAGCGGTCAATGTAGGCAACCACCTCTTGAGATAACTCAATGAGTTTCACCCATTTGCTTTCACTTATGCAAGGCATTGCATCAAGTGCGGCAAAGTCTATGCTTCCGTCACCGGCGACCGTATCCACCGTCAGGTAACCGACTCCGAGGGAGGTGATGTTCTGGAAGAAATGGGTACCCTGACTCGGCTCTATTCTATAACCGGGAATGGCACATTCGACAATAAGCCTTGCCTCAGAAATATCGCTCCAGGCAACAGGAACGCCAAGCCATGGGTCTGAAGAACCCCATCTGCCAGGACCGACCAGCAGATATCCGCCCTTCCTGCCCTTCATTTCAGTGTTCAGACGAGAGATTTCCTGAGCCATCTCGTTAGTATGGGCACTGTCGAAATTCTGCGGTGGCAGGTATATGATGTGACTGATGCCGGTTATCGCACCGGAGCCAAGTGCCTTTTGCGAGGTAACCAGCTCCGTTGAGATTCTTGAGCGTATCTGCTCCATATCAGCCTCGCTGTCCTTGAAGTATTCACCTACAGGTCTGACTTGCAGGAGTTTGAGCACAAGTTCCTGTCCATCAGATCCTCTCACGGTATCAGCAGCGAATTCCATCTCCACATCACACATAAGTTCATTGCGGCATATTTCGAGGATATCCCTGATTATGGCAGCCAGAGGGAAACGTCCGTATCTGAGAATGGAATCAAATGAGACCACACGCGGTCCTCGGGCAGAAACACCAGGAACCATCCTGTTGTTCTCTATGCTGAATGTGGATGCAACCAGCTCAGGATGAGGATATTTCTCAATCTGTTCAGCTATTGGCAGATGGGCAAGGTTAATCCCTTCATTTCTCGAAATCTTGAATGCTCCGGGCCTCAGATCAAGGGCATACATCATCTTCTGCGTATCCCTTAGTGCAAGTTTCGGGTCTGATAGCTGAAGAATCTTCTTCGGAAACTTCGGATTGAATCTCAGTGTGCAGCCTCCATCCACAACGGTCTTTCCAAGACCGAATGCAAGGTTCACTATTCCGTCTTCTGCCTTCTCGCTGCCAATCGGATAGAAATTCACCGAACGTGCGACTCCTGAAAGCAGGGGATAGTACAGCCCGTCATGCTCGGTACCACAGATACTCTGGACAATAACAGCCATTTTTTCCTCACTCAGAAGATTTGCCGTTGTCTGGATATAAGTCCTGCTTCCAACATAATAAACCGAAGCATAGACACTCTTGATTGCCTTTTCAAGCATACGGAGCATCTGGTCCTTGTTCTCGACCAGCGGTATCATATATGTGGAGTAAACTCCGGCAAATGGCTGATAATTACTGTCTTCCAGTTTTGAACTTGAACGCACGGCAAGAGGTGAAGTTGCAGTTGCCACAAATACCCTCAGCTGCTCAACGAGCTCTTCCGGCAAACGGGAAGACACGAACTCCGAAAGAACATCCTCATCGGAAATATCCGAGTCTATCACATATTGCAGGCCGTTTTCAATGATGAACTTGTCAAAATAGTCCGTAGCCACGACAATAGTGCGTGGAATGGAAATCCTCACATTCTCATATTTGGTAGCAAGCGAATGTTTGTACACCAGGCTGTTCAGGAAGGCCAGGCCCCTTGCTTTTCCACCGAGGGAACCCTCACCCATCCTTGCGAACCAGATATATCTCTCGTAACTGTTCATGTCGAAATGGGCAATGACTCCGCGTCCTGTCAGGGCATGAAAGTCATGAATCTGCTGGCTCACATAGTTCCTCAGTTCAGTGGTAGTAGGGAAGTGGCTGCCCTGAACGGATTTGAACAATGTTCCAAGTGTGAAAAGTCCTCTGGCCATGAACCATTTGGAGAACATGTTCTTTGAAGTATTATGCAGAAGTACCTCATCCGGAACCTCCCTGATCCGCTCTTCGAACTCTTTCAGATTGGCTGCGCGTCCGTATTCCACATTGTCCGCACCCCTGAAGACAAAGTCTCCGAAACCGAATTCCTCTCCTATGTAATCCGAAAGCTGGAGCATCAGGGTCTTTGACCATTTGCGGAGGAAACCCACTCCGAGTTCTTTGGCGATTTCAGCCATGCTCTCCTGTGAAGACTGAAGAAGTATCGGCATGAAAGGATCG
Organism: uncultured Bacteroidales bacterium; assembly: GCA_945874815.1. Classification (GTDB taxonomy): domain Bacteria; phylum Bacteroidota; class Bacteroidia; order Bacteroidales; family UBA932; genus Cryptobacteroides. The sequence continues at coordinate 4,118 of CAMCIE010000035.1, read as the reverse complement.
TCCTGCCTGATATGTCTTACCAGGTCGATACCTGCATCCAGTTTCTCGTCCTCAGCCCTGTCTTCTTTATGCACAGTGAATCCCACGTCAGAGATGACTCCGAGCAAGTTGGACTTGTACTTGGTGTACATGCTGATTGCATCATCATAATTGGTTGCAAGCAGGATTTTCGGGCGGGAACGCTTGCGGAACTTCCGCTGGTGCTCGTTCAGTGTCTCCTTGAGGAATTCGGAGCTCTGTTTGAGCACAAGCTTATACAGTTCAGGAAGATAGGTCGAATAATACCTGACCGAGTCCTCTACAAGGAGGATGGCCTGTACGCCTACCTGCAGAATGTCATTCTCGGCATTCTTCAAGTCCTCGAACAGTTTTACAATCGCCACGATCAGATCTGCATTTCCATGCCAGCTGAATACATAATCCACTGCAGATGTATCCTGTGCCTGAAGTCTCCTGTATATTTCCTTGGAAAAATGTGTCAGAAGCACGAACGGGATTTTCCTCTCTCCCTGTTTGATGGAATTGGCAAGGGAAAGTACCTCATTGTCGGCAAAGTTGTACATGCAGATGACCATATCAATGTCAGAATTGCCTTCAAGTACCTTGCGGGCCTGCTCAGAATCCGTCACCCATACGAATTTAGGAGGATTGCTCAGGTTCAAGTCAAGGTATTCCTTGTATATCTGGCTTTCAATCTGACCGTCTTCTTCAAGAATGAAGGCGTCATAATGACTGCAAATCATCAGAATCTTCCTGATTCTGAATTTGATAAGTGAAAGATAATCAGTGTCGTTAAGTTCTTTGAGCAATACCGGTTCAATAGTGTTCATGGTCAGTGTTCTTTAGGGACTAAGCCTTTATGATTCTTCTCCTGAATTCAGCGAGAGTGATTGTAGTGGCTACAGCTGCATTCAATGATTCCGAACCTTGTCTGTCTGAAGGGAACGGAGGGATGAAAAGTCTGTCTGAAACCAGCTTTCCGACTTGGTCGGATATGCCTTCAGATTCATTGCCAGTGACAACCATCACAGGGGAATTATCTCCTGTTTCAAGTTCTCTTGAATATATGTTCCTGCCGTCAAGGAAAGTACCATAGACCTTGCCTGATGCATTCAATATCCTTTCTGAGAGCATTGGCAGGGAAACATAATGGAATTTGACCCTGAAAATAGCTCCCATGGTTGCCTGAACGGTCTTCGGATTGAAAATATCGACTGTATCAGCGGAGGCGAATACGGCATCGGCTCCGAACCAGTCAGCAATACGGATTATGGTTCCCAGATTTCCGGGATCGCGTATTGAATCCAGACCTATGTAGAAGCCCCTCTTGCCTATGAGCCTGTCAAGTTCGGCGACTGAATCAGGAGCAATGTCCGACGGCTTGCGCACTACGGCAAGTACAGGGGAAGGGGAGGAAAGGCTGCTGATTTTCTTCATGGCTTCTTCGCCGATTTCCTCTTTCCTGTAAACAGATTCAACGGAAAAAGCGGAAGCCAAAGCTTCCGCAACCATTTTTTCGCCTTCCACGACAAACAGTCCCGATTCATCACGGAACTTTTTCTGCTGCAGAGAGCGTATCCTTTTTATCTCGTTATTTGATATTGATGACATAAAATACTAATAACCAAGAATTTTCAACATGGATTTATATGTCTGCTCCTTGCTGAAGAGCTTGGTGGTATAGTTGCCGTCCTCATCCTTGTCGATGATGATATGTTTCGGAGCAGGCTGAAGACAGTGCTGGATGCCGCCATAACCTGATATTGATTCCTGATATGCACCGGTATGGAAAAAGCCGATGTAGAGAGGTTCCTCCTTGTCATCTGTAATAGGAAGATAAATGGCATTGGCATGAGCATCTGCATTGTAATAATCCTGACTGTCACATGTAAGGCCTCCGAGAAATACCCTCTGGTATTTTTCATTCCACTTGTTTATTGGAAGGAGAATGAATTTCTGCTTGATTCCCCATGTATCAGGAAGGGTCACCATGAAAGAGCTGTCAATCATGTACCATCTTTCCCTGTCATTCTGCTGCTTCATGTCCAGAATCTGGAAAATAGTCGCACCGGATTCACCGACTGTGAAGCTTCCGAATTCAGTGAATATGTTCGGCTCGGCAACTCCGCGTGCGTTACACATGATTTTAATCTGAGAAATGATCTCCTCCGCCATATACTCGTAATCAAAATCACTTGCAAGTGAATTTTTGATAGGGAAGCCGCCTCCGATATTGAGAGAATCGAGCTCCGGACAGATCATCTTCAGGTCGCAATAAACTCCGACGCATTTGGCAAGTTCATTCCAATAATATGCGGTATCACGCATTCCGGTGTTGATGAAGAAATGCAGCATCTTCAGAGTGAACTTCTTGCTCTTGCTGATCATGTTCTCATAGAAAGGCACGATGTCGCTGTACCTGATTCCAAGACGGGATGTATAGAAATCAAAGGTTGGATCCTCCTCGGAAGCGATGCGGATACCGATATTGATAGGCTGCTCAACAAGTTTGTCAAGTGCTTCAAGTTCGTGCATGTTGTCCAGAATCGGAATGATGTTCTTCCAGCCGTTGTTTGCAAAATTGGCTATGTTCTCTATGTAGGCAGGCTTCTTGAAACCGTTGCAGATTATGTACTGGTCGCGGTTCACGGCACCTTCAGCTTCGAGGGCTTCAATCAGGTTCAAATCGAAAGCGGAGGAAGTCTCAAGATGGATGTCATTCTTGAGAGCTTCGGTCAGGACAAACTCAAAATGAGAACTCTTTGTACAATAACAATAATTATATGAGCCTTTGTAATCAACCTTGGCCATTGCCACGTTGAACATCCTCTTGGCCCTTTGTATCTGTGATGATATTTTCGGCAGATATGTTATCTTCAACGGAGTTCCATACTGGTTGATTATATCCATCATATTAATGTCATGGAAATAGAGTTCGCCGTCTTCAACATTGAACTCATCCTGCGGAAACTCGAAGGTTTGATCAATCAAATCAATGTACTTGTTCTTCATTTTGCCAATGCAATTAAGTCAGTTTGTCTAAAAATAACCAATCCGGATCACCCGGATACACAAAATCGGCACAAATATATCATTATTATTGATATTCCGGACCATATCTATATATTTTTAACTCATTTTTTTGTGAAAATGACAGTTTAGAGATAAATTTGCATGTTACAAATAAGGTTCATACAGAAATGAAGCTTGGCAGAACATTAATCTTCCTGTTAGCCGCAGCCATGACGGCGGTATCCTGCAGCACCACGCGAGTACTGCAGGAAGGTGAGTACAGATTGGCCCGGAACAAGATTGAGGTAAGCGGAGAGAAAAACTTCAACGCAGGAAAACTTGAACCTTATATAAAGCAGAAAGCCAATACCTACCTCATTTTCGGCTGGAACCCATTCCTTAACATATACAACTGGTCCAATGGCAAAGGAAAAGGGTGGGACAAATTTGTTCAGAAAATCGGAGTCGCTCCGATTGTTTATGAGTCGGATCTGGTGGATAAGTCCATTGAGAGCCTTACGGACCATCTTGAGTATCTCGGATATTATGGTTCCAAGGTTGACAGCGAAATCAACGTAAAGAAAAGAAGGGTATATGTGACATACAAAGTTGATCTTGGCAAGAGGATTCCAATCGGCGACATAATCCTGACTCTGCCTCCGGAGGGAGATTTCACGGAGACATTCCTTAAGGATACATCTGCGATAACCATCAGGAAAGGCGATTATCTGTCAGAGGCAGCCCTTGAAGCTGAAACTGAAAGAGCAGCTACAAAGATGCGCAACCAGGGATTCTACAATTTCAACAAGAACTATTTCTTCTTCGAAGCCGACACACTTGATTCAAAGGACAGCGCAGTCCTTAAATATACAATCAACGAATATACAAGGAACGACACCAAGCGCTCGGCCTCTCCAATCAGGAAATTCTATATAGACAAAGTCAGTATCGAATATCCCAGGAATCTGAAAATCAGAGAGAAAATTCTGAGGGAGCTTAACACCATAGTACCAGGGAATGTTTATAATGCAGACATCGTGAACAGCACTTATTCGAGATTGTCATCCTTGAAAGTGTTCAGCAGCGTCAACATCGGCATGACCCAG
>CAMCIE010000034.1 GCA_945874815.1 uncultured Bacteroidales bacterium | reverse complement strand
GTGAGAGATACTTTCATCAAAAGAAGCCAGATCATAGCGACAATGCGTGAGTATTTCAACGAGGCAGGCTGCCTTGAAGTTGAAACTCCTATCCTGCAGAGCATCCCGGGAGGAGCGACTGCAAGACCGTTCATCACCCACCACAATGCTTTGGACATTCCTCTTTACCTGCGTATTGCCAACGAGCTCTACCTCAAGAGACTCATCGTTGGAGGATACCATGGAGTATATGAGTTCGCAAAGGACTTCCGCAACGAGGGTATGGACAAGACCCACAACCCGGAGTTCACCTGCATGGAAATCTATGTGGCATACAAGGACTATATCTGGATGATGGAGTTCGTGGAGAAAATGCTCAAGAAGATCGCACTCAAGGTCAATGGCACCACTACAGTGAAAATCGGTGAGCACGAAGTTGATTTCGGTGGCACGTTCCGCCGTCTGCCTATCCTCGAGGCCATCAAGGAATATGCAGGAGTTGACGTAAAGGGAATGGACGAAGACCAGCTCCGCGAGACCTGCAAGCAGCTTCATGTCGAGATCGACCCTTCATTTGGCAAAGGCAAGTTTATCGACGCCATCTTCGGCGAATATTGTGAGGACAAGCTCATCCAGCCTACCTTCATCATCGACTATCCGGTCGAGATGTCGCCTCTTACAAAGAGACACCGTGAAGATCCTACCCTGACAGAGCGTTTCGAACTCTTCGTTTGCGGCAAGGAGCTCGCCAACGCATATTCCGAGCTGAACGACCCTATCGACCAGCTTGAGCGTTTCGAAGAGCAGGCCGCCCTCAAGAGCAAGGGTGACGACGAGGCAATGTTCATCGACTACGACTTTGTGCGCGCACTCGAGTACGGTATGCCTCCTACATCAGGACTTGGCATGGGTATCGACCGTCTGACCATGTTCATGACCGGCCAGACCACCATCCAGGATGTACTCTTCTTCCCTCAGATGCGTCCGAAGAATACTCTGTAAGCTTCTTCCAATGGACAGAAGGCATACACCTTTCATCGCTGTGGCAATAGCTTTTCTTTCAGCTATTGCCACGCTGAGTTCATGCGGGCATGTAAAGTCAAGGCAACCGTCTGAAAGACAGCCCGTAAGTGTTGGAGTCCGTACGGTATCCAATGTTCTGACAAACGTGACCACCACCTATGTGGGAGAAGTCACAGCATCCCGGACTGCCCTTATTTCATCACCCTGCTCAGGAGTGCTTGCCGCAATGAATGTCGGAACAGGAAGCCGTTTCGGGAAAGATGAAATCCTTGCAGAAGTGGATTCCAGGACATTGCGCAACTCATACGAAATGGCCATGGCCAGCCTCCGTCAGGCTGAAGATGGCTATGAAAGAATGCAGAAAGTCTATCAGAGCGGCAGTGTACCGCCAGTGAAGATGGTCGAGATGGAGACCAACCTTGCCAAAGCCAGGGCACTTGCATCGTCTTCCGAGGCGGCTCTGGAGGATTGCCGCATAAAAGCTCCGTTCCGAGGCACTGTCAGCGAAGTCATGGCAGAAGTCGGAGAAAGCATCAACCCGGGACGTGCGCTGATGAAAATCGCGGATGTCTCCACTCTTGAGGTCAGCATCCACGTGCCGGAAACGGAAATCGGAAAGATCACCGAGGGCATGAAGGCGGAACTTGAAATCCCTGCACTGGACAGGAGCGGCATCGGAGCCAGAATAATATCCCCAGGAGTGACGGCGACAGCCTTGTCACACACCTATCAGTGCAATCTGAGCATTCTCGGGGACACTTCCGGCCTTATGCCAGGAATGGTCTGCCGGGTAAAACTGATTTGCGACGAAGGCATACCATATATCATAGTCCCTTCCGATGCGGTGGGCACGGACATGCAGGGACGGTTCGTCTGGATAGTGGAAGACGGCAAAGCCGTCAGGAAAATGGTCTCCACCGGAGGCTATGTCGATGACGGAGTGGCCATCACGGAAGGTCTTGAAGAGGGCATGACTCTCATTGTCCGGGGCGGCGACCGAGTCAGCACCGGCATGAAGGTCAGGACAGAAGAAGTCAGATAAAGCATGAAAAATAACAGCGGCTTCATACAAGGTGTAATTCGCTACAGAAGAATCATCTTCTTTTTGGTCAGCCTTCTGATTATCTTCGGAATCTGGGGACTCCTCAACATCAACAAAGACGAGTTTCCGACATTCGAGATCAAAGACGGACTGGTGGCGGGAGTGTATCCCGGCGCAACGGCACAGGAAGTGGAGCAGCAGCTCACACGTCCGCTCGAAGAACTGCTTTTCAAGTTCCCCGAAGTCAAGCGCTCATCATATTCCTACACCCAGGACGGCATTTGCTACATCTACGTCAATCTCGACTGCAAGCCGGAGGACAAAAACGAAATCTGGGCCAAAATCAAGCTGAAGCTCAATGCTTCACGCATGCTTTTCCCCTCCGGAGTGCTTGCAATCCAAGTGCTGGATGAATTCAGCAGCGTATCATCCATCCTCATAGCCATGGACTCTGATGACAAGAGTTACAGCGAGATGGAAAGCTATGCGGACAAACTCAAAGAGCGCCTTTACGAGATTCCGGAACTGGCAAATGTGACCATTCTGGGCAAGCAACAGGAAGAGATTGCCGTAACCCTCGACAAAGACAGGCTTTCGACTTATGGAGTGAACTCGGCGCTGATGACGATGAACTACAACAGCGCTGTCCTTCAGACTATCAGCGGGCGCTTCAAGACCGACTATATCACAGCCCCGGTCCATATCGAAGGAAAATTGAGTGCCGAGCAGGAAATCGGAGAGAGGTCCGTATGGTCTGATCCTCAGGGAAGAACACTCAGACTCAAGGACATAGCGACAATCGAGCGACGCTATCAAAAGCCTTCATCCATCGTACAATTCAACGGACACAGTGCCCTGGTAATCTCTGTTGAGATGCGCTCGGGCAACAATATTGTGGCATTCGGGGAAAAGGTTGACAAAGTGCTGAACGAGTTCCGGGAGCAGATTCCACAGAGCGTCCATCTTTCGAAAGTTTCCGACCAGCCGAAAGTTGTGGATACTTCCGTGTGGTCATTCCTCAGGGACCTGCTCATATCCATGCTAGTTGTCATCATCGTAATGCTCATGCTCTTCCCTGTCAGGTCGGCTCTCATTGCTTCCTCAGGAGTGCCGGTTTGTACGGCCGCATCCATCGCAATGATGTATGTTCTTGGAATGGACCTGAATACCGTTACTCTGGCGGCCCTGATCGTGGTGCTGGGAATGATTGTGGATGATTCGGTCATCACGATGGACGGATATATGGATAAAATCGGAAAGGGATTCGGGAAAATCGCCGCAGCAGAGGAAAGTCTCAAGGAATTATTTGTGCCTATGCTTCTTTCGACAGCCTCCATCAGTGCGATGTTCTTCCCTATGCTGGGCATAATCACCGGTTATCTCGGAGATTTCGTGAGCATGTTCCCGTGGATCATTGCAATTGCTCTGGGTGCATCCCTGATCTATGCGGTCTGTGTCGTTCCATCTCTGGAAGTCAAGTTCATAAAACCATTGTCGGAACAGAAGCAGGGCCGGTTTGCCCGTATCCAGGAGAAATTCTTTGAGATAATGCAGGGTGGCTATGAATCACTGCAGAGGGTTTGTTTCCGTCATCCGCTCTGGACAATCACCTGTGCAATAGCTTCGGTTGTGCTCGGAGCATTCATTTTCACCAAACTGAACATCCAGATGATGCCGATGGCAGCAAGGGAGTTCTTCGCAATCGAGGTGAACCTTTCACCCAATTCCACTCTTGATGCTACCCGCCAAGTTACCGATTCCCTTCAGAAACTCCTGCTTTCAGACAAGAGAATCAAAAGTGTGACGGCATTCGTCGGCACGGGAGCGCCCCGGTTCCACGCCACTTATGGTCCGAAAGTACCTTCAGAGGGGTTTGCACAGATGATAGTGAACACCAGTGGTCCGAAGGCTACAGAAGCCGTAATAAGGGAATATGAAAAGAAATATGAATACTGGTTCCCTCAGGCTCAGATACGGTTCAAACAACTTGATTACCAAGGAGTGACAGCACCTGTGACAATTACATTCAAAGGTGATGGAGTCGTCCGTGCAAGTTCCCTGGCAGACTCGTTGAAGAGTTTCATGCTCGCAGACATGTACGATTGCCTGAAATGGATACATTCAGACAGCGACCGCAGTATTTCCACCGTCTCGATTGACTTACGTGAAGACGAGGCTACAAGACTGGGAGTGAACAGGGCCATGATGTCGCTTTCTATTGCAGGTTCGCTTGGCGGCCAGAGGGCAGCCACAATATGGGAAGGCGACAAATCCATTCCCATCAATTTCTACAACAGCGGAGCAAAAGAGGACATGCACTACAGCGACCTCGGCAACCTGAACGTTATCAGCACAATACCTAATACTTCCATCCCGCTCAGACAAGTTGCCGACATCATTCCTTCATGGCAGCCTGAAGGAATTGCCCATACCGGAGGCAAACAGTCAATCTCAATTTATGCCGATATGCGCAACGGCAAAAGCCAGCCATTGGCGATGAAGCGCATTGACAAATATGTCAAGGCCAACATAATTCCGGCACTGCCGCAAGGTATTGAAGTTGAATACGGAGGACTGTCCGCAACGAACAAGACGGTGCTCCCGGAGATTGGCATGACCCTGCTGTGCGCCATATTTGTACTATTTGCTTTCCTGCTTTATCACTTCAAGAAAATCAGGCTTTCCATCCTGACCATGGTGCTGAGCCTGCTCTGTCTTTTCGGGGCATCTTTCGGGCTTTACATTTTCTCTCTTGATTTCAGCATGACGGCAGTCCTGGGAATAGTCAGTCTCATCGGAATCGTAGTCCGCAACGGAATCCTGATGTTCGAATATGCAGAGACTTTGCGCAATGAAGATGGAATGAGCGCAAAAGAGGCAGCCATGGAAGCTGGAAAAAGAAGGATGCGTCCGATTTTCCTGACCTCATGCACGACCGCACTGGGTGTGTTGCCTATGATCCTGAGCGGAGATGTGCTTTGGATGCCGATGGGTGTGGTGATTTGTTTCGGAATTGTCTTGTCTATCGTGTTGATTGTGGAGGTGATGCCGGTTTGTTACTGGCTCCTTTTCGCCAGAAGCGGATCTGACAAGGATGAACTATTGGATGAGGTTGAAAATGAATAGATTATATATATTTATAATAGCCTTTACAGCAAGCCTGAGCGTCTTCGCTCAGGAAAAGGTCTGCCTGTCTGTCGATATGTGCAGGGAAATGGCTTTGCTGAATGATCCCTATATAAGGAACTCACAGCTGGACATCCTTGCGGCGAAAGCACAGAAACAGGAGGTACTTGCAGAATTTTTCCCGAGCATGAAGATTCAGGGATTCGGCTTCTGGGCGCTGGAACCGCTGCTTAAAATCAATGCCATTGACATAGTCGGAGACAATGAGACCGGACGCTATATCCAGAATCTGCTCGTGAAGGTTTCAGAAAGAAACGGGACTGAGCCATATTTTACAACCATGAAATATGGATATGGTGCCAGTGTGACTGTCACTCAGCCGATTTTTGCCGGAGGAAGAATCGTTAACGGCAACAAGCTGGCAAGGCTTGGTATCGAAGCTTCCCAGCTTCAAAGGGAAGTAACCATCCGTTCCAAAGAAGAGGAAGTAGGCAAGGCATATTGGGAAATCGTGGCACTGGAGCAGAAAAAAAACAGTCTGGACTGTCTGGACTCTCTGCTCAGGGTACTGGAAAAGGATGTATTGAGTGGTTTGGATGCAGGAGTACTCACCCAGGCAGACCTTCTGCAAATAAAGATGAAAAAGAACGAGCTCAAAACAGGATACATCCAGATTGAGGGAGGCATCAAACTCCTGAAAATGAATTTGTTCAACTCGATAGGGCAGCCTTATCGTTTTTTGAATTCATCCGCCGGAAGTCAGGCTCCGCATCTGGATGACATTTGTCTGACAGACAGGCTTGACAGCCTGCTTTCTCCCGAGCATTACTATCTCAGCGAGGAAGATATTGCAGCAAGGGTACCTGAAGCAAAATTGCTTGAACTGGCAGTGAATTCGAAAAAGATTGAAAAGAAAATGGCTCTCGGGGAGGTGCTTCCAAGCATCGGAATCGGGACTTCATACGGCTATTCCCAGACAATAAACGGCCGTTTCAACGGCATGGTCTATGGTGTGGCTTCAATCCCGATCACAGATTGGGGCAAGGCTTCCAAAAAGCTTGAGAGACTTGAATATCAAGTGGAAAAAGCAAGGAATGAAAGCAGCTACCTCAACTCTCAGTTGCTCCTGCAGGCCCATCAGCTGTGGCTTAATCTGAACGTGGCATGGGAAAAGATGCAGGTTGCACGGGAAAACGTTGAGCTCGCCGAGGCTACAGTTTCTGACCTGATGGCCCGATTCCATGCCGGAATGATCACTCTTTCTGAGGTCCTGAGTGCCCAGGCCAAGTTGAGCGAAGCTTCGGAAGGACTTGTTGACAGCCAGATAGAATACAGTAAAGCATTGACAGAATATACAGGAAGACAATGACCAGAATCGAAACAATCACATCAGCACAGAATGCGCGTATCAAGGAACTGATTTCGCTCCAGGAGAAATCCCGGGCAAGGCGCGAAAAAGGGCTTTTCGTCGTTGAAGGCCGGAGGGAACTCTCACACTGCCTTCAGGCAGGTTTCAAGGCAAGGAGTTTATTCGTTTGCCCTGAGATTCTCGGCCGGGATGAATACCGGGAATTGAAGGAGATTGGCTGCCCGATTTCCGAGATCCCGGCCTTTCTGTACGAAAAAGTTGCCTATAGGGGTGGAACAGAGGGAGTTATCGGCGTGATGGAGTGCCGGAGCAATACTCTTGCCGACCTTCACTTGAAAGAGAATCCGCTGGTCATCGTTCTGGAATCGGTTGAAAAGCCGGGCAATCTTGGCGCCGTCCTGCGCAGCGCAGATGCAGCCGGGGCTGATGCTGTCATAGTCTGCGATCCGCTTACTGACCTGTACAATCCGAACCTCATTCGTTCAAGCATAGGCGGAATTTTCACCGTACCGGTAGCCGCGGCGACCTCCCAGGATACCATCAACTGGCTGAAAGAAAGGAATATACGCATCCTGACAGCTCAGCTTCAGGACTCTCTCCCCTACTACGACACCGACATGAAATGCGGCACGGCAATAGTTATGGGAACGGAGGCCACCGGTCTTACACAGGTCTGGAGACAGGCTGCCGATGCCCACATCATGATTCCGATGCTGGGAAGGCTCGACTCACTCAATGTGTCAGTTTCAGCGGCCATCCTGCTTTATGAAGCTGTCAGACAACGTCAAACCAAATAAAGGTAATTTATGAAATTCGGACTTATCGGAGACCCGATTGCCCATTCGCTCAGTCCTGCCCTTTTCAAGGCTGGTTATGACGGACGCTGGGCCTACGAACTGATTGAAGGCAGTGACTTTGAGGCTTCCTTCAAACGCTTTATGGATGAATATCAAGGAATAAATGTCACTGCTCCGTTCAAAGAGGCAGCCTTTGCCAAGGCAGATATCCTGTCTGAGGAATGCCGTCTGATTGGTGCTGCCAACATTCTTGTGAAGACTACGGACGGAGTAATCGCCTGCAATTCTGACTTTCTGGGTGTGAGGCGCTGGCTGCAAGAGGTTGGCGCAGGTGAAGGTTCCGCAGTTCTGATTGCAGGATGCGGCGGAGCCGGCAAGGCAGCTGCTTTTGCTTCCGCAACACTTGGCTGCAGGACTGTGCTGATGAATCGCGACAGGAGCAAGGCGGAAAAAATCACCTCCAAGTCTGACGGGAATCTTCGTTTCGAGGTAGCCGATTTGTGTGACTTCCGTAAACACCTGAAGCATAGCGATATAATCATATACAATATTCCTTCTTCCATCCCCGGACTGGAGGAGGTGGAAAGCACAGACCTGCTAAAGGGGGCGGTGGTGCTGGAGGCCAACTACAGGAATCCGTCATTTTCCGGCAGGATACGGGATGTGCTGGATGAAGCTGGGGCAGATTATGTCGGAGGAAAATTGTGGTTATTGTACCAGGCTGTGACAGGTTATAAGATTTTTACGGGTGAAGAGCCCGATTTAACCAAGATGTCTGCTTGTTTATAAGAAAATATAACTAACTTGCAGGGTTTTTGGGGCGGTACGCCCTTATGGTTAAACAAAAATACATAATTATATGTCACTGAACAAAGTTATGCTGATCGGTAACGTTGGACGCGACCCTGAAGTACGTTACCTCGAAGGAAATTCGCCGAATGCCAAAGTGGCCACATTCACTCTTGCCACTACGGAAAGATACAGGGACAGGAACGGAGAACTCCGTGAAAATACAGAGTGGCACAACATCGTAGCTTGGAGAAACAATGCCGATGTTGCTGAAAAATTTGTAAGAAAAGGCACTCAGTTGTACATCGAAGGCCGTCTGCGCACCAGAAGCTGGGATGACCAGAGTGGCAACAAGAGATACACTACTGAAGTAATTGCAGACAATCTTCAGCTCCTTGGCAAGAAGTCTGACAATCCTGCCAACCAGCAGGGTGGATTTGCTCCTGCTCAGTTCCCTCAGGCACAGCCGGCAGGATGGCAGCAGGCTCCGCAACAGGCACCTCAGCAGGCGACTTCATGGCAGCAGCAGGCTCCGCAGCAGACACAGGGCTGGCAGATGCCGCAGCAGCCGGCAGTGGATGAGGCCCCGGATGATGACCTTCCATTTTAACATAATACAAATATCATATAACCAATTAATTGAATATGAAACTAGATGTAGTACTCGGCCTCCAGTGGGGCGATGAAGGAAAAGGTAAAATCGTTGACGTGCTGGCAGGCAACTACCCTGTGGTTGCACGTTTCCAGGGCGGCCCGAATGCCGGCCACTCGCTTCATTTCGAAGGCAAGAGTTTCGTTCTAAGAAGTGTGCCTTCAGGCATCTTCAGACCGGATGCAACCAACATCGTCGGCAACGGAGTCGTTCTCGACCCTATCACTTTCAAGGGTGAATGTGAGAACATTGCAAAAACCGGAATCCCAGTAACCGAAAGAATTGTGATTGCCAAGAAGGCTCATCTGATTCTTCCTACACACAGGCTTCTTGACGCAGCCAACGAAGCAGCCATGGGCAAGGGCAAGATTGGTTCGACCCTCAAAGGAATCGGCCCTACATACACCGACAAGGTAAGCCGCAACGGCCTCAGGGTAGGTGACATCCTTGCTCCTGACTTTGCAGACAGGTTTGCAAAACTGAAAGCAAAACATGTGAAGACCCTCAGCCAGATGGGCTTTGAATGTGACCCTGATGCAGAAGAGGCTGCATTCATGGAAGCAGTCGAGTATCTGAAGCAATTCAAGCTCGTCAATTGCGAGTATTATGTCAATGACCTGCTCAAGAGTCAGGATATCCTTGCAGAGGGTGCACAGGGTTCAATGCTTGACATCGACTACGGTTCATATCCGTTCGTGACTTCCTCTTCAACTGCCTGTGCAGGTGCCTGCATCGGTCTTGGTGTCAATCCTCACAATATAGGTCATGTTTACGGTATCTTCAAGGCATATTGCACAAGGGTGGGCAGCGGTCCATTCCCTACCGAGCTCTTCGACGAGACCGGTGAGAAACTCCGCAAGATCGGAAACGAGTTCGGTGCCGTAATGCCGTGAAGCGGTCGTCGGTTTTCACATATACTATATCCGTAACGTCTTCCGT
>CAMCIE010000033.1 GCA_945874815.1 uncultured Bacteroidales bacterium | reverse complement strand
GGACGGCTATGTTTCATATTGCGGACTGAGGGCATATCCGCTTCAGGATGACCAGGAACGAGGCAAGCATTCATGGTGGAGCGAAATGAGCAAGCAGATGGATTGGTATTTCATTGCAGGCGAGGATTTTGACAAGGTGATAAGCGGATATCGCAAAATGACGGGAAAGGCCCCTGTCATGCCGAAATGGGCGATGGGATATTGGCAGAGCCGTGAGAGGTACAAGACTTCCGATGAAATGCTTGATGCCCTCAAAGGATTCAGGACCAGGAACTTCCCGATTGACAACATAGTACTTGACTGGAGCCATTGGCCGGAGGACGGATGGGGCAGTCATGAGTTCGACAAGGAGCGGTTCCCTGATCCGAAGGCTATGGTGGACGAGATACATAACATGAACGCCCGCGTGATGGTTTCCGTATGGCCGAAATTCTATGTGGATACCGATCATTATAAGGAATTTGACAGCAATGGATGGATGTACACCAGGGCTTATGAAGACGGCGTAAGGGACTGGATCGGTCAGGGTTATCTTTACGGCTTTTATGATGCCTATTCTCCGCAGGCCAGAAAACTTTTCTGGAATCAGATGCATGACCATTATTATCCGCTTGGCTTCGACGCATGGTGGATGGATGCTTCCGAGCCGAACGTGAGAGACTGCACGGATATGGATTATCGCAAGGCACTCTGCGGCCCGACTGCTTTGGGTTCCTCTACCGAATATTTCAATGCCTATGCTTACATGAATGCTGAAGCAATCTATGACGGGCAGCGCTCCGTGGATCCTGACAGAAGGGTTTTCCTGCTTACCAGAAGCGGATTTGCCGGACTCCAGAGATATTCTACGGCCACATGGAGCGGTGACATTGCCACAAGATGGGAAGATATGAAGGCCCAGATTTCTGCCGGTCTGAACTTCGCAGTCAGCGGCATCCCTTACTGGACCATGGATATAGGAGGATTCTGCGTAGAGGACAGATATGTGAAGGCTCAGGAGAATTACAACCGTACAGGAGTCGAGAATGCTGACCAGAAGGAGTGGAGAGAACTCAATACCCGCTGGTTCCAGTTCGGTGCCTTCTGCCCGCTTTACAGGGCTCATGGCCAGTATCCTTTCAGGGAGCCTTGGGAGATTGCTCCTGAAGGACATCCTGCATACGAATCCATCCTGTATTATACCAATCTGAGGTACAGGCTCATGCCTTATATTTATTCCCTTGCCGGCAAGACCTGGTTTGAGGATTATACCATAATGAGGCCGCTTGTAATGGATTTCCTAGATGACAAGGCCGTTGCCAACATCGGAGATTCCTATATGTTCGGTCCTGCTTTCCTTGTTGCTCCGGTATATGAATATGGCGCACGCAGCCGTCAGGTTTATTTCCCTGAATCTGAGGGTTGGTATGATTTCTATTCCGGAAAATTCGTGCAGGGTGGCCGCGCAGTTGTTGCCGATGCCCCTTATGGAAGAATGCCGCTTTTTGTCAGGGCCGGTTCGGTCATTCCTATGGGGCCTGTGATGCAGTGGTCTGACGAAAAGCCTGCTGATGAACTCACCATATATGTATATCGTGGGGCTGACGGTCACTTCACCCTTTATGAGGATGAGGGGGTGAACTACAATTACGAAAAAGGACTTTGCTCAATGATAGAGTTCAAGTATGACGATGCTTCCGGATCACTTGTCATTGCAGACCGCAGAGGCGAATATCCGGGAATGCTCAAGGAACGCACCTTCAATGTGGTCTTTGTAAGCCCGAACGGCAAATCCGCACCGGTTTGCGTCCACTACGACGGTCTCGCCCGGACAGTCACAATCTGACAAAGAAAAAGAGGTTGAAACAAAAGTTTCAACCTCTTTTTCTTTGTAGTCGGTAGGGGAATCGAACCCCTATTACAAGATTGAGAATCTTGGGTACTAACCGTTATACGAACCGACCGTTTTTCGTTTAGCGAGTGCAAAGGTAAGCATTTTTTCTTAACCTCCAAATTTTTTCTTGACTTTTTAGCAAAAATATGCATTCTGGAGGCAGAAAATGCCTATTTCAATGCAATTATACTAAACGAAAACTATCTTAGATAAGGTCTGCAACAGCTCCCATATCACATTTTTCCGTGCTGAAAGCCTGGGCAAAAGCCTTGCCCTCGCAGAGCAATGTCTCTCCGCTCCTGAGCGCCATCTCATCCATTAATTTAGTACTTGCCGCAGCCCAGGTGTAGGAGCCGAAACTGAAAAAGCGTTTGCCTTTCACGCCCCTTGCTGCAATGGCCTCCATGAAACCCAATGCCGGAGGATAGATGCCTGAGTTGTAAGTAGGGGAGCCGACAGCCACGGTGTCATATTTGAACAGATCACGGATGGCACCGGAAAGGCCAAGGTCATCGGCAACATCGTCACCAAGACTCAGATTATGAAGACCGTACGGAATGCCTCTTTTCTGCAATTCTGCAGCCAATGCGTGAGCCGCAGCCTCGGTATTGCCGTACATCGAACCATAAGCGATGCAGACACCTCTTTCAGACTCATATCGGCTAAGTTTGTCATACAAGGCCACAACCTGAGGGATTTCTGAAGTCCATACAGGACCATGGGTAGAGCAAATCCTCCTGATGTCAAGACCGCCGAGTTTCTTGATGGCAGCCTGGACAGGAGCGCCGTATTTTCCCACGATATTTGAATAATAGCGGATCATCTCATCACGGAACTCTGCCAGACAGCTCTCCTGCCTTGGAGCTCCCATCAAATGTCCCTCTCCTGCAGCCCAGTCATCGCATTCAACGGCACCGAAAGTACCGAATGCATCTCCAGAGAACAGAGTATTCTCCTGCGGCATCCAGGTGACCATAGTCTCCGGCCAGTGCACCATAGGCACCATGTGGAAACTCAGGGTACAACTGCCCAGACAAAGAGTCTCTCCTTCTTTCACAACCTTCACCCTGTCAGCACCGATGCCATGATAGCCTGCAATCATAGGAACGGCCTTCGCACTTGCAACAATCTGGATATCAGGATATATTTCCATGATTCTTGCAATCAGTGCCGAATGGTCCGGCTCCATGTGATTGACAATCAGATAGTCAATCTTGCGACCCTGACAAGCCTCGCTGATGTTTTCAAGATAGCCCTCGGCAAAATTGCAGTCAACAGTATCAACAAGAGCAACTTTCTCATCCATAATAAGATAAGAGTTGTAAGTCACACCATAAGGAAGCGGCCAAAGCCCCTCAAATCTTTTCTTTACACAGTCGGTCATTCCGACATACTTGATTCTTTCACTTATATTCATATATTTCATCTATTTTATCATTGGAATAAGCACGACATTCTCACTTGCAAGCCTTAGTTTCAGCCACTCTTCAAGCTTGATCTTATCTTCAACCTTGATAGAGTCCGTACATTGCGGCACTACAAGAATGCATGATTTCGCATCCAAACTATCCTTTGCAACAAAAGCACCACGGCTTATGTAAATGTCCTCCACCTGAGGGTAGGACAAACTTATTTCCTTCTGAATCTGGACATAAGGGATTTCCTCTCCGCGAAGCATCTTGAGTTCCTCCCTGAGCCGTTGAATCTCAGCCTCCCTGTTCTTCAGCTCGGTGTCTGTCCTTTCGTAAATGGTCTTGACAAGTTCCATCTCATTGGTTCCTTCGATGGTGGTGTGTTCACTTATGATCAGCTGCTCCGGCTTGATGCCGTGCTCTTTGGCACTGGACTCGATATTGGTCCGCGCTGTTGCACTCAAAGGCTCACCGGTGTAGAACAACTCAATCTTGGAACCGTCGCTGTGGCTGATCTTATAATCATAAATTATGCTTTTTTCCACACTCTTGTTGGCTTCCATGAACTCCAGTGCCCTGTCCTCGAAATTGTTCTGGCGCACAAGCAGGACTGCAGACCAGATGCTCGGAATGATGAACAGGATGATGAGGATGGTGGAAACGGCCTTCGTCCTCCTGCCAAGTTTCTCGTCGCTGAACTTCAATGCATTGAATTTCAAATACTTGACCATGGTATATGTGGCCAGCATAATGAAAAGACAATTGATGATGAACAGATAGATGGCACCGGCGAAATAGTGGAGGTTGCCGCTTGCAAGGCCGAAGCCGGCAGTACAGAGAGGAGGCATCAGGGCCGTTGCAATGGCCACTCCTGAGAACACAGTTCCCTTGTCCTTGCGGCACTGTTCGAAGATGCCCGCGAAACCGCCGAAGAGAGCGATGAGCACATCGTATATGGTCGGATTGGTCCTTGCCAGAAGCTCGGTCGGATTGGTAAGGCTCAAAGGTGTGATGAGGAAGTAGATGAATGAGGCCAGGAGACTGATGCCCATCATCACAAGAAGGTTCCTTCCTGCAGCCTTCATCAATTCGAAATCATTGATTCCCAGGCCGAGACCCAATCCGAATATCGGACCCATCAGAGGGGATATCAGCATCGCACCGATGATTACCGGAATTGAATTGACATTCAAGCCGACGGATGCAATGACGATGGCGATGGCAAGAATCCAGGCATTGGGACCGCGGAAATATATATTGCTGCGGATGGCTTTTTCAGCCGATTCGGTGTCAATGTGCTCTGAAATGTCAAGCACAGATTTCACCTTTTGTGTAAGGTCATTCCAAAAGGACATATCATTCGTATTTATATTGTCCTCCAAAAGAAAGGACAGAGGTTAAAAATGGTTGCAAAAATAGTAATTTTTTGCAGGATTCTTCATATCTTCGCAAAGCTTGACGCGTCAGTTATATGATTGACGTAATTTTTTAACCACATGATTTGATTATGGAACAATACATCCTTGCCATTGACCAGGGCACAAGCAGTTCAAGAGCAATCGTTTTCGATCACAAAGGAACTCCCGTAAGCGTATCTCAGAAAGAGTTTACACAGTATTTCCCCCAGCCCGGCTGGGTGGAGCATAACCCGATGGAAATATGGTCTTCCGAAGCAGCCGTGATTGCAGAATGCATCAGTGCAATCGACATCAACGGAAAAAACATTGCAGCCATCGGCATCACCAACCAGAGGGAAACCACCATTGTATGGGATGCTGAGAGCGGAGCACCAGTTTACAATGCCATCGTCTGGCAGGACCGCAGGACATCCGAATATTGCGATAGCCTGAAAGCCAAGGGACTGACGGATATCATCAGAGACAAGACAGGCCTTATCATAGATGCATATTTCAGTGCAACCAAAATCCGCTGGATTCTTGAAAACGTGCCTGGAGCAAGAGAAAGGGCGGAGGCAGGAAAGCTCCGCTTCGGAACGGTTGACACCTGGCTCGTGTGGATGCTCACAAGGGGAGAGTCACATGTGACTGACGTGAGCAATGCTTCAAGAACAATGTTGCTCAATATCAATACATTGCAATGGGATAAGGATTTGCTGGAACTGTTCGGAATACCAGAGTCAATGATGCCGAAGGTATGTTCTTCGAGCGAGGTTTACGGTCACACCAAGACCACAATCTTTGCCCATCAGGTACCGATTGCCGGCATTGCAGGCGACCAGCAGGCCGCATTGTTCGGCCAGATGTGCACCGAACCGGGATCAATCAAGAATACTTACGGAACCGGATGCTTCATGCTCATGAACAGCGGCACCAGACCGATAAAATCTTCAAACAATCTGCTTACAACCGTAGCCTGGAAAATCGGTGACCAGGTCAATTATGCATTGGAAGGCAGTATTTTCGTGGCCGGATCCGTAGTACAGTGGCTTCGTGATTCGCTCGGCATCATCAAATCCTCTTCGGAGGTTGAAGCCCTTGCGACCAGCGTACCGGACAACGCCGGAGTCTATTACGTACCTGCCCTCACCGGACTAGGTGCCCCTTATTGGGACCAGTATGCAAAGGGAACCATTACCGGCCTTACTCGTGGAGCCACGGCAGCCCATATCGCCCGTGCAGCCCTTGAAGGCATCGCTTTCCAGACCATGGATATTGTAAATGCGATGAAGAAGGATGCAGGCGTTGATTTGAAGGAACTGAAAGTTGACGGAGGTGCTTCGAGAAACAATTTCCTGATGCAGTTCCAGTCGGATGTACTTGGAGTCGATGTTATCCGTCCAAAAGTTACAGAGACCACAGCCCTTGGTGCAGCATATCTTGCCGGACTTGCTGTCGGATATTGGGAGAGTCTGGATGCTGTGAAGCAGCAGTGGCAGGTTGACAGCAAATTCTCGCCATCCATTTCTCAGGATCAGCGTACCAGCCTGACCGAAGGATGGGCCGATGCCGTCGGAAGAACTTTGTCAGGAAAATGATATTTGATACTGTTGTTGAATTTATTGATTTATAAAAATTTACGATATGACACTATTCATGAAATGCGTTTTCGAGTTTCTCGGAACATTGGTGCTGATTCTTCTTGGAGACGGCGTGGTTGCCTCCAATCTTTTGAATAAATCCAAAGGCCAGGGTGGCGGATGGGTTGTAGTCACTATGGGATGGGGCTTTGCCGTGATGTGCGGAGTCTTCGTTGCCGGACCATATTCAGGTGCTCATCTGAACCCTGCCGTAAGCCTCGGACTTGCAATCGGAGGCCATTTCCCTTGGTCTGACGTCCTTCCTTACATAGTGGCCCAGATGCTCGGCGGTTTTGCCGGTGCCCTTCTGGTATATATGTTCTATAAGGACCATTTTGATGCGACCGACAATGCTGATGACAAACTTGGAATCTTCTGCACCATGCCTGCAATCGAGAACAAGGCACGCAACTTCTTCTGCGAGGTTGTAGGAACCTGGCTCCTTGTCTATGTGATTCTTTTGTTCGCACATTCAGAAAACGCACCTCAGGTCGGTATGGGAAGCATGGGCGCTTTCCCTGTGACACTTCTTATCATGGCAATCGGTATGTCCCTTGGAGGTGCAACCGGCTATGCAATCAATCCTGCCCGTGACCTTGCACCGAGGCTGGCACATTTCCTCCTCCCAATTAAAGGCAAACGTGACAGTGGCTGGGGATACAGCTGGGTGCCTGTTGCCGGTCCTGTCTGTGGTGCCGCACTAGCTGCCTTGACACATCTTCTTATATATTGATATGGTAAAGATATATTGTAAAAATTCAGATACGACACATTCTTTCCAGGAGGGAACCACCCTCCTGGAAATGATTGATTCCTTTGACTTCAAACGCCCGTATCCCATCTTGTCGGCAAAAGTGAACAATGTGTGCCAGGGTTTGAAATACAGGGCGTTCAACAACCGTGACGTCGAATTTCAGGATTATACAACTTATTCAGGGAGAAGCGTTTACTGCAGGTCTCTCTGTTTCCTTATGTGCAAGGCTGCAAAGGATGTGTTCCCCGGATGCGGCATAGTGATACGCAGACCGATTTCAAAGGGATTCTACTGCTCGATTACCAAGAACGACGGAACGCAGTTCACCGAGTCGGACCTAAAGCTTGTCACAGACAGGATGACTGCGCTTGTAGAGGCGGACATCCCATTCCGCAGACACGAAGTCAGACTTCAGGAAGCCATTGAACTTTTCGCCTCATTGGGCTATATGGACAAGGTGAAGCTCCTTCAGACCTCGTCAGACGTGTATGTCAATTATTATACTCTTGAGGATACCCCTGATTATTATTATGATGCCCTGGTGTCAAGTACCGGCTATCTGAAAGTCTGGGCCCTCATCATGTACAAGGGGGGACTCCTGCTAAGAGTTCCTGACAGGCATCATCCCGAGCAGCTCGCTCCTTTCATGGAACAGCCAAAGACATTTGACGTGTTTGCAGAAAACCTCAGATGGAACAAAATCATGGGGCTTGACAATGCCTCCGATGTCAACCTGGCATGCAGAAGGGGAGAAGCTCCGGATTTGATAAAAGTCGCCGAGGCCCTTCAGGAAAAGAAAATCGTGCAGATTGCCGAAGAAATCGAAAGACGGGTCAACAAAAAGGATAATCCTGTAAAGCTTGTACTTATCACAGGACCGAGCAGCAGCGGCAAGTCCACTTTCTGCAAAAGGCTCAGCATCCAGCTGAAAGCATGCGGAATAAAACCTATATCATTCTCCACTGATGACTATTTCGTAAACAGGCTTGATACTCCTTTACTCCCTGACGGCTCCTTCGATTTCGACAACTTCGAAACCGTAGACCATGATTATCTCCAGAACGACATAATCCGTCTGCTGAAGGGAGAAACAGTGGAAGTGCCTGAATATAACTTTGTTACAGGTCTTAGAGAATTCAATGGAAAGAAATTGAAACTTGAAGAAGGAACAGTCCTGCTGGTAGAAGGCATCCATGCCCTGAATCCTCGTCTTACCGACAAGATCAGCGACAATGCCAAATACAGGATATTCATCAACACTATCACCAGCATATCCCTGGACAACCACAACTGCATTCCCACAAGCGACAACCGTCTCCTGCGCAGGATACTCCGCGACTTCAACAAAGGAGCATTCTCGGCAAGGGAATCCATCGCCAACTGGCCGAACGTCCGTAGGGCGGAGGTCAAATGGATTTATCCATATCAGGAAAATGCAGATGTGCTTTTCAACTCGACCTACATCGTTGAATTTCCTGTGATCAGACCTTATGCCGAGCGCATATTGATGACCGTACCGAAGAACTGCCCGGAATATTCCGAGGTACACCGCCTCATGAAATTCCTGAGCTATTTTGTACCTGTTTCCGACAAGGAAGTTCCGGCGACATCCCTGATTCGTGGCTTTATCGGAGGAGGAAGTCTTTGATAAAAAATCTTTACTTATGAAATTGATTTACAATATTTTAATAGCTGCAACCCTGACTCTTGGCCTGTCACTGGAAGCATCTGCAGCAGACATTGATTATTCATCTCTTCCATCTGTTGTGTTCGTGGGAGGACAGGCTCAGCACGTCCAGGGAATAGCCTATGACGCAGACAAAGATTGCATGTATATGTCCTTCACCAGCAGATTTGTGAAGGTGGACATGCAGGGAAATATCCTTGCTTCCATAGACCGGATCCAGGGCCATCTGGGAGCCATGACATTCAATCCTCAGGACCGCAAGGTCTATGCTTCTTTGGAATGCAAGGACGACGAGATAGGGCAGGGAATTGCCAAAGTGCTGGATGTCAAGACTATATCACGTGCGGATTCAAAATTCTACATTGCCATCATCGATGTGGACAAACTTGACTCGATCGGAGTGGATCCTGAAGGCAACCCTGTTTTGAGGACAGTGTGCATAAGAAAGGCTGTGGAAGATTATGCTTTTGACGGGGAAGACAAAACCGGAAAATATGAACACAGATACGGCTGTTCAGGTATCGACGGCGTTGCCATTGCTCCGGAAATCGCTCCATTGAAGGCTGCAACATATTCCGGCCGCGGGGCAGATGTCCAAAGAAAATTGTACCTTTACGTCGGATATGGCATCTATGGAGATACGAACAGGACCGATAATGATTATCAGGTAGTGCAACGATATGACCTTGAGACACTTAACAAATATGCACAACCTGTAGTGTTCGGGCAGACACATTCGAGCGGTCCTGCCAGACCTTCACAGGAATATTTCATCTTCACGGGAAATACCAATTACGGCATCCAGAACATGGCTTATGATGAATATACTGATTGCATGTACATGGCTGTTTACAAAGGAAAAAAGGAATGTTATCCTAATTACAGGCTCTTTGCATTCAGTATCAACCAGAAGCCTTTCAAAGCCCGTTTGAGAGGAGGACGTGATGCCCGCAAGCATTTGCAGCTCAGGCTTGCAGAGCCAATGGAGCCCGGATTCGTTTCTCCGATGAAGGATGAAGCCACCGGCATCACCGGATGGAATTTCAAATGGGGATCGACCGGCCTTT
>CAMCIE010000032.1 GCA_945874815.1 uncultured Bacteroidales bacterium | reverse complement strand
TGCATATTTCGAATACTATCAGGATGAACTCTTCACAATCCTGGATTCCATGCCGAGAACTTTGCTTGAACTGAATACCCGTCTGCTGCAATTCTTCATCGACAGGATAGGCCTTGCCGTGGATCTGAGAATGACCCGGGATTATTTCCCGAATGCCTGCATCCCCCAGCCCGATGGCACGCTCACCGGATGCACGGACCTCAGGAATGTCATTCATCCAAAGCGCCCCGACAATCTTTTGGCCGAAAAAGGACTGGAAAAGCCGTATTTCCAAGTCTTCTGCTCGAAATACGGCTTCAAATCCAATCTTTCAATCATGGACCTTCTTTTCAACGAAGGCCCTGATTCCATTATTTATTTATATCCGGATCTTTAATCCTGGCGGGTTCTGTCAGAACCTCCATCCGAGGGTCATGGCAAACTTCCAAGGCATCCTGTGTATGCAGATGGAAGGGGAAATCCTGTCGTCAGGAACGAAATTACCATTGTTGTCGAAAGAACCGTAATAGTCATCGTAAAGCTTTACGGCAAGGTCGTTCACGAAACTGCATCTTGCTGCAAGGTCAATGAAGAACGAGCCCTTTGAGCTGTATCCAAGTCCGAAAGAAACGTTCTGCTCATACAGAAGAGGCAGGGTGGCAGCAATCTCCTTTGCCTCGGGAGCGGTAGCAAGACCGTAACCGGCACGGATTGCAAGAGCTTGGATAGGCTTGATTTCAGCACCCAATCTCAGCATCTGGGCAGTCCCGTAAGTCCTCCGGATGTCGCTGTTCAAATCTGCTATATAATCTCTGTCAGAATATGAAGCACTGCTGTATTTCATTGAACCATAATTGCATATCTCGTAGTCTGCGCTGATAAGACCCAGGGATCCGAATGTGTAGGCAAGTCCTAAATTTGCTCTGAAAGGAGAAATCAGAGTGTAGGCATTTTCTCCGTCAGGGCTGCTTTCATTATAATTTCCTCCGTCCGGACCGGCCAGTTTGATTTCACCAGATTCGCGGAACCATTCCTTCACATTGTTCACTGCAGGGGTCTGTACGGCCGCTCCGATTCTGAGTCCTGCCAGAGGAGTGACAATCACTCCCAATTTTCCATACACTCCTGACGAACTCAGGGAGTAGGCTGACTTGTAGGTCATATTGTCAAAATATGAAACCAGTTCCTTGCCCTTGTCGTCAATCATGATATTCTCGAAATCCCTGTAGTCAACGGCCGCTTCCTTGATGTACTGGCTGTAACTGTATGATGCTGAGGTGATACCAAGGCTTGCTCCGAGATAAACGAAGTCAGAGATATTCATTCCGAAGTTGAATATATAGTCGGACTTGCTTCCGTTTTTCAACATACCGAATGACTGGTTCAGCGTGCCCGGGACTTCGATGGAGTCATCATCGTACCATACCTCAGTCGCTCCGATATAACCATTGTTTCCGATATGGTTGATCATGCCGGTATAGTAACCTATCGCCGCATTCCATGGAACTCCGTTGTTGAAAGCATTTTCATCCATGAGCTGCTCGGGGGTGAATCCGCCGGCACCTAAAGCCATTGCACCCAGATATGAAGTCATGTCATTGGTGCCTTTTGCATAAACATCCTCATTCCAGCTGTTTGTGACGTTGGCGATGAAGCCGAATGACAGATTCTTCACACCTCTTTGCCTTCCCATGTCCCAGTTGAACGTGAATCCGAGGTTAGGCAGACGGAATGCTGTCCTGGAAGAACGCATCTTATCCTGGAAATATGGCAGGTCATTGCTGTTTTCCCAAGGCGGGATTCCCTGAGCCGTGCTTGTTGTCATGGACAAGCCCGGAGTGATGGTTATCTGTGAATATCTTGCTACTGCGCTTGCTGCAGGGTTGATAGTGACAGCTCCGAGATCTCCTCCCAATGCCGTGACCGCATTGCCAAGTGCAATCGTCCTCGCTGTCCCCTCATAGTTGTTCTCGCTCAGCACAAAAGCATCTCCCACCGTCTGGGCGGAAGCAGCACAGATTGCCGCAACTGAGAACAGAATAGTTAATGCTGTCTTTTTCATGTTTTTTTCTTTAGTGGATGATTACCTTCTTGATGAGCCGCCGCCTCTGCTTGAGCCACCGCCGCCGGAATAACCGCCGCCTCTGCTCGCGCCGCCACCTGAGTAGCCACCGCCAGTCGAGAATCCGCCTGAAGAACTTCTGACAGAACCGCCATAGCTTGAAGATGAACTACGTGAGTAGCTGCTCTGTGATGAGCTGCTCCTGCTCTGAGAACTTCTTGAGTAGTCTGACTGGGTGCTTCTGGTGTTGTCCTGGCTTCTGTATGAGTCGGAAGAACTTCTTGAATATCCTGCGCTTCTTACGTTTAAAGCCGAGGCTGATGAGCTGCCCCTTGAAACTGTCGAACTGCCGGATGAGGCTGAGCCTTGGCTTGGCCTGCGGTAGTTGGCCGTAGCTGACGAACGGGTGGCAACAGTGGAGGTCGATGACCTTCTTGCCGATTCGCTCCTTGACGTGCTTGCGCTCCTCTGACCCCCTGTCGTAGTCCCGCCACCGTTGAATCTGGTAGAGCCTGCCTGTGTGAATCCGATGCTTTCCCTTGAACCACGGTAAACGTTCTTGTGCCCTGAAGGGGTGTCGTGGTGATGAGGTGGGTATGGGTCATACCATCCGTGGTGGAAATGGTGATAATACCACGGGTCCCTGTATCCGAACCATGGGTCATAGAAGAACGGGTCATAATAACCGGCATACCAGGATCCGTAGTACCACGGATCATACCATCCGTAATAACCTCCGCAGAAACTTCCATAATACCATGGATCGTAGCCCCATCTGTATCTCCATGGACTGTAACCCCATGAATACCAGGATGAACCGTACCAGTATGGGTTGCGGATATCATAAGGATTGATGAACGACGGCTCATAGTATGACGAGATGTCGGCAACGGTTACGCTTGTTCCCTGATCTTTGTCAAAACGGATGGTGGCCGCCATATTCTCAGGGATGACTATGGTGTCCTTCTTGTCTGAGAACAGATAGATTTCAGATGATTTGGTCTTTTCTATCAAGGCTTCAGTTTCTTCTCTGCTGCTTTCTTTTTCCGCTTTGGACATGAAAGAATCACGGGTGCTGTATATTCCATCCTGAAATCTCTGTCCGCTGGATGAAGAGGCATATTGCGCGGCTGTTCCGCATGCCGAAAGCAATATTGCCGTCGAAGCAATGAGCAGCGTGTGTAAATACTTCATAAATACCTCCTTATATTAATTGTTAATGTCTGGGCAAATGCTTTTGCACAGAAAGTGTTAGTTTGCAAAAATTATGTATCTTTGCAGCCTGACTTCAATTGCAAGAATCTTGCCGCAGAGCAGGGCTCATGCATGAGGCCACACGGTGCAATATTAGGAATAAAACTATTAAATTCAAAAAATAAAATGGCAAAAGAGGTTACCAAGAGGTCTGAAAACTACTCTCAGTGGTATGACAATCTTGTAGTAAAAGCAGATTTGGCGGAGCGTTCCGCAGTAAGGGGATGTATGGTCATCAAACCTTACGGATATGCAATTTGGGAGAAAATGCAGAGTGTACTTGACAAGATGTTCAAGGATACAGGGCATCAGAATGCTTATTTCCCGCTTTTCATTCCGAAATCCTTCCTCAGCCGTGAAGCTGAGCATGTCGAGGGATTTGCAAAAGAATGTGCTGTGGTCACACATCACAGGCTCATGGCCAATCCGGACGGCCCGGGAGTGGTTGTCGATCCTTCTGCCAGACTCGAAGAAGAACTCGTTGTAAGACCTACATCCGAGACCATTATATGGAATACATACAAGAACTGGGTGACTTCCTGGCGTGACCTGCCTATTCTCTGCAACCAGTGGGCTAATGTCGTTCGTTGGGAAATGCGTACAAGGCTTTTCCTGCGCACCGCTGAATTCCTCTGGCAGGAAGGCCACACAGCCCATGCTACCCAGCAGGAGGCTGTTGACGAGGCTACGAAGATGGTGAATGTCTATGCAGACTTTGCCCGCAATTGGATGGCCCTTCCAGTGGTTGTGGGACACAAGAGCCCTAACGAGAGGTTCGCCGGTGCCCTTGACACCATGACAATCGAGGCTTTGATGCAGGACGGTAAGGCCCTTCAGGCTGGTACATCCCACTTCCTCGGCCAGAACTTCGCAAAGGCTTTCGATGTCCAGTTTACCAACAAGGAAGGCAAACAGGAGTATGTCTGGGCTACTTCATGGGGCGTTTCCACACGTCTGATGGGTGCCCTGATCATGGCACATGGCGATGACAACGGACTTGTCCTTCCTCCGAAACTCGCTCCTATCCAGGTGGTTGTAGTTCCTATCGTCGGAAAGGATGAGGAAGGGAACAAGGCAATTTTCGCCAAGATGGCTGAACTGAAGGCTGAACTTGAGGCTCACGGCCACACAGTGAAGATTGATGACCGCGACACCCTCCGTCCGGGATTCAAATTTGCAGAGTGGGAGCTCAAAGGCGTTCCTGTGCGTCTTGCAGTGGGTGCGCGCGACCTTACAAACGGTACTGTGGAGATTGCACGCCGTGATACTCTTGAGAAGATCTCCGTTCCTGTTGAGGGACTTGCCAAGAGGATTGAAGACATCCTCGAGGACATTCAGACCAACATTTACAACCGCGCCCTTCAGTTCCGTGATTCGAACATCCGCAAGGTGGATACCTGGGAGGAGTTCAAGGAGGAAATTACCAAGGGAGGATTCCTTCTCTGCCATTGGGACGGGACCAAGGAGACCGAGGAGAAAATCAAGGAGGAAACCAAGGCAACCATCCGCTGTATCCCTATGGACAGCGCTGTCTGCATGGAAGAGGGCACTTGCATCTACACCGGCAAGCCGTCACACCAGAGAGTTCTGTTCGCTATGTCTTACTGATAAACAATGATTTGAATGAAGAAAATTCTCACACTGATACTTATTTCCGTACTTTCGTTCAATGCCTTGGCTCAGGAGCTGACTGACGCCCAGAAAGCAGCGGCAGAGGCAGCAATGGCCATTAACGATGCCCCGGAGGCAGAAAAAAAGGTCGTAAAACCGAATTATTGGAAAAACTCGCTGAAGACCAACCTCAACATCGGACAGACCGGGCTTACCAACTGGGCTGCCGGTGGTGACAATACATTCTCACTCCAGGGTTTCATAGATGGAAATGCCAATTACAAAAAGAATGAGATGTTCTGGAACAACCGTCTCCAGCTGGATTTCGGTGTGCTTTATTCTTCATCCAAACCTTTGCTTCAGAAAAGCTCCGACCGGATCTACCTTGAGAGCAAATGGGGCTACAAGACCCCGAAGGTGGAAAATATCTATTTTTCAGCCAACTACGACTTCAAGTCTCAGTTCACAAGAGGTTGGGAATACAAGACACCTTCAGTGCCGGACAAGTACAAGGATGACGAAGGCAACTTGCCTGCTCTTGATGCCCTTGACAGGAAGGACCAGAAATCGCTCTGGAGAGATGCAAGGGTCCTGAAATCAAATTTCCTTGCACCGGCCTACACCAACCTCGCGCTTGGTATCGATTTCACTCCGACCAAATGGCTCGCAATCAACTTCGCGCCGGTGACGGGAGGTTATGTCATCGTCACTGACAAAAGCCTGAGGAAAGCCTACGGCATGCAGCTGAAGAAAAACAGGACCCAGGATGACGTGGATGCTCTGATGGCATCGGAAACCTTTATTTCGAAGAGCGCCAGGGAACAGGCTGATGCTCTCGGAGACATGTACCGCAGTGCCCGTTTCGAGTTCGGTGCCAAGCTCAAGATAGATGCCAAGGTGAACATTAATGACAACTTCACATATTCAACCCAGCTTGTATTCTTCGAAGACTATCTGAAAGACCACAAGAAGAACCCTTGTCCACGTATCAACTGGGATAACCGTTTTGACTGGAAGATTGCCAAATATTTCTCTCTGACCCTCACTACCAATCTCATTTATGATGATATGGTTATGTTCAGTTCCGAGGCATATCAGAAGAGATGCACGAAGAAGAGCAAGTACAACGAAAAATGGGGAGAAAACGGATGGGCCAACAAAGGTGCCGGTCCTCTTGTCCAGTTCAAGGAGTCACTTGCATTCGGATTCACATATACAATCGCAAGCAGGAACAACTGATGCAGAAACGTTTTGCTAAAATAATAAATGAGATGAGGGGGCTGGTCAATGGAAATTGGTCAGCCCCTGTCTTTGAGTCAGCCGCTGTCATTGAGCCATCCCCGGTCATTGAGCCATCCCCAATCTTTGACTCGTCCAGCCGTCAGCGGATACTCGTAGCAGTGAGCGGGGGAGTGGATTCCATGGTGATGGCCCACCTTTTCCTTCAGACTCTCCGGAAGGAAGATTTCGCCCTTGCACATTGCAATTTCCACCTTCGAGGGCAGGAAAGCGACTCCGACCAGGCCTTGGTTGAAGCTTGGGCCGCTGAACATGGACTCCGTCTGCATCTTGCATCGTTTGAGACGGAAGCCTATGCAAAGGAACATTCCCTGAGCATCGAAATGGCCGCCCGGGAGTTGCGTTACAGATGGTTTGCCAGTCTTTGCCGTGAAAATGGATATGCCGCCACAGCCGTGGCACACAATGCCAATGACAATGCAGAGACATTGATACTCAATCTTTTGCGTGGTACAGGAATGGATGGTCTGACAGGCATGTCACCTGTATCGGACTTCCCGCTCAGTGACTGTCAGGGCATCAGGCTCATCCGGCCTCTGATTGAATTTACCCGAAAGCAAATCGAAGGATATGCCTTCGCCTGGGGCATTGAATACCACACTGACAGTACAAATCTGCTGTCTGACTACAAACGCAACCGCATCCGGAACGAGGTCTTTCCCCAGTTTGCCCGGATCAATCCTTCTTTTGTTGCAACATTGTGCAATGACATGGAATATTTCGCCGACGCCGGGGAAATTGTCCGGACATGGTGCCGGAACCAGCAGGAGAGAGTTGTTTCGGAAATATCCGGTGTGTTCGGAGATGGAATATCCATAAATCTCGATGCTTTGTTTGCCACCGGGCATTGGAAATATCTGTTATATCATATATTGAGTCCCTATGGATTCAATTCTTCCGTATTGTCATCAATAAACTCCCTTCTCTCTTCTTCCAGGACTGTTCCGGGGAAAAGGTTCGAATCCGATACCCATGTCCTTATCACGGGAAGGGGAGAAATGTCCATTTACGGGAAAGCCTCCGTCAGACCTCTTGCCGGAGCAACGGCCGCTAATGCGTCCTCGATAATGCCTGTCCGCTGCGACGGCACATATCACTTCAACGGCAGGACATTCAAGATCGAGACAATCAAATGGTCCGCTGACATGAGCTTGAAGCAGCCCGATGGAGTCGTTGTGCTTGATGCCGACAAACTGTCTTTTCCATTTGTGCTCCGTCCATGGAGGGCAGGGGACTGGATGGTGCCTCTGGGAATGCGTGGCAGGAAACTTCTGAGCGATATGTTCACCGACCTTAAATACAGCGCCTCCGATAAAGCTTCAGCCGTCCTCCTGGTAAATGTCCAGGCCTGTGAAGAGGCACATTCAGGACATTGCGCCGCACTGCTTTCACGTCGTATAGACCAAAGTTACCGCATCACAACTACCACGGTCAATGTCCTGCGCATTGAAGAAATTCCTGCTCAGAAGGCCTTGCAGGACAAATTGTTATAATCTCATGTTCCAAAGATGAGGGAGTTACCTATTACTCCTTTGATCTGAATTATCATTCGAGTAACAATTCAGATTTCCATGCCATCAATCAGGCGTTGGGAGACCGCCACAATGCTCATTTTGAAACAGAAAACAAGGCAAGGGGTGGGACAACACCTGAAGGCACTGAATCGTGCTTAGTTAAAATAAATCCTGTAATATCAAAACATGGCATGCATGGTCTGATATTACAGGATTTCTCAGTTGGTGGCAGTTCGGATTATCTTATATCGAACACATAAGGCATGCGGGCGTAGGCCTTGCCGGCATCTGCGCTGGTCCAGCTGCGGAAAGCCGTTTCGATGTTCTCGAAAGGTGTGCCGCTGAAAATTTCCTGGTCCTGAGCCCCGCTGAGTGATTCAAGCAGCATGTTGAAAGCTGTCATCGGAGCCGGATATTCCTGAATCAGCACCTCTGAACTGCTTGTAACGCCCTCAATGCTTAAAGCGGCGTAGTTGATGGCATCTTCAAGCGTACCGATTTCATCAACAAGGCCGATATTCAGTGCGTCGGCACCGGTCCAGACCCTGCCCTGGGCAATGGCATCGACATCAGCCACGCTCATATCCCTTGCATCAGCAACTATGCCGGTGAACTTTTCATATATGTCCTCCACGGAAGCCTGCATATAGGCAACTTCCTTGTCATCAAGAGGACGAATGAGGCCGTACATGTCAGAGTGCTTGTTGGAATTGATGGTAGTAACACCGACATGAATCTTGTCCTTGATAACCTTGCTGAAATCCGGAATCATGCTGAAAACTCCGATACTTCCGGTGAGAGTGGTTGCATTTGAATAAATCTTGTCGCAACCCGCAGAAATCCAGTATCCGCCAGAAGCTGCATAGCCACCATAAGATGCAACCAGAGTCTTCTCCTCGCCAAGAAGTTCAAGTTCGGTGCGAATCTTTTCAGATGCGAAAACGCTTCCTCCCGGAGAGTTCACCCTGAGAACTACCGCCTTGACCTCGTCATCCCTGCGAATGTCCGAGATAATCTTTGCAAAACGGTCTCCGTCAACGTTTTCCTGATCTTCACCATCAACGATATCTCCATTTGCATATACGACAGCAACCTTGTTGGCAGCTTTATAATTTATCGTATTCTTCAGCTTAGCATAGTCGGCAAGACTGATAGCCTTGATATCTTTGTAGTCATTGGTGACGAAAAGATTGCAAAGCCTCTGATGCAGCTCGTCCCTTGTAACTATCTCATCCACAAGACCATTATTGAGGAAATCCTCAGGTTTGTTGAGTTCGAGATTGTCAATCATGGCATTAAGCCTGTCCACAGAAATCTCCCTTGAAGCAGCAATCTGGCCGGCAAGAGTTCCCCATACGGAAGAAACCATCTGAGTATATTGTTCCTTATTGGCCTCACTGGCTGAATTCCTGATATACATCTCACCTGCCGATTTGTATTTTCCGTGACGGATGAGCTGTACGTTCACTCCGATCCTGTCAAGAATGTCCTTGAGGAAATACATCTGTGAAGACAGACCGGTGACTGTGTTCATGCTGCCCTCATAAGAACTCATATAAATCTTGTCACTGACTGATGCAAGGTACAAGCCTGCATTGGTCGGATTCTCCATAAATGAAACCACAGGCTTTCCGCTCTGGCGGAAGTCCTCAAGTGCGCAGCGAAGTTCCTCCAGATGGGAAATACCGGTTGAAGTACCGTCAGGCAGCAAATATATGAACTTGATTGCCGGGTCTTCTGCCGCAGCCTTGATGGCCGTTACAACATTGTAGATTCCGACAGGAGTAATGAGTTCCTGAGTCTGGATCAGCTGCATGAAATCCACCTCCTGAGTCTGCTCTTGGATTGAAATCTTTGACATATCAAGCTTCAGGACTCCTTCACGAGGCATGACCGGAGTCTTCTCACCCAAAGAAGCCAGCGCCCCGAGAGTGGCGAATGAGAGGAAGAATGACACAATACCGAAAATAAACAGGCCGAGCAAAGTGGCCAATGTCATTTTAACAAAATCTTTCATAATAGAACTGTTTTTTCACACTACCTAAAATTAGCATAATCGATTCCACAAGAAGCAAAGGTAGTCAAAAATATACAACAACCTTTTTGTTGGGTGTAAAATTTGCATCATGAAAAGAAATTTTTAACTTTGTGGGTTGTTTGAATGATGATGCAAAAGATATTGACAAAAGTTTCGGCATGCCTGCTCGTGATATGGTACTGTTTGAGTATCATGGGCTTTGATGTGCATACCTGTCATGCAGCCGACCATCAGTTCATATCAACATTCATC
>CAMCIE010000031.1 GCA_945874815.1 uncultured Bacteroidales bacterium | reverse complement strand
ATTGTAGATATTGCAGGCCAGCAGTTCAAAGTTGAGGCTGGAATGGAAATCTTCGTAAACCGCCTTGCGGCTGAGAAGGGCGCTTCAGTTGAGTTCGACAAAGTGCTCCTTATCGACGAGGAAGGAAACGTTAAAGTAGGTGCTCCATACGTTGATGGCGCTAAAGTTACTGCAACAGTACTTGATGACTCTTGCAAAGGAAACAAAGTTCTCGTTTTCAAGAAGAGACGTCGTAAAGGTTACCAGAAACTCAACGGTCACCGTCAGTATCTTACTAAACTTCAGATCAATACGATTGCTTAATCATTGAGGAGGAATAATTATGGCACATAAAAAAGGCGTCGGTAGTTCCAAGAACGGTCGTGAGTCACATAGCAAAAGACTCGGTATCAAGAAATTCGGTGATCAGGCAGTTAAGGCGGGCAACATTCTCGTTCGCCAGAGAGGTACTGTTCACAACCCTGGTCTGAATGTCGGAATCGGTAAAGACCACACTCTTTACGCTCTGATTGACGGTAGGGTTAGCTTCCGCAAGAAAGCTGACAACAAATCTTACGTCTCGGTTCTTCCATTTGAGAACTAAGACTCGGGATTTGCAACCAAGATAGAGGACTGATTAACCCGAGTTGGGTTTCAGTCCTCTTTTTTATTGAAAAATAACTTAACAATATAATATCATGCTGACACTCAAACTGCTCCGAGAGAATCCGGAGTTTGTCATCAAGAAACTGGCTGTAAAGAACTTTGACGCAGCACAGATCGTTAACAAAATCATTGCTCTTGACCAGAGCAGACGTTCAATGCAGGCAGAACTCGACACATGCCTTGCAGAGCAGAGAAAGAAAGCCGCTCTTATCGGCGGAATGATGAAAGAAGGCAGAAGGGAAGAGGCTGAGGCTGTAAAGGCTGAAGTGGCAGCCCTCAAGGCCAAATCATCTGAACTGGACAGAAAATCACAGGAGAACAATGCAGAGCTTGAATCTCTGCTGGTCCTCCTTCCGAATATACCATGCGACCAGGTACCTGAAGGAAAGGGTGCAGAGGACAACGTAGTTGTGAAGATGGGCAACGAGATTCCTGAACTCGGACCGGATGCGCTTCCTCACTGGGACCTCGCAAAGAAGTTCGACATCATTGATTTCGATCTCGGAGTGAAACTTACAGGTGCAGGTTTCCCTGTATATAAAGGAAAGGGAGCACGTCTTCAGAGAGCTCTCATCAATTATTTCCTCGATATCAACACAAAGGCAGGTTATCTTGAAGTCGAGCCTCCTGTAATGGTGAACGAGGCTTCAGGTTTCGGTACAGGCCAGCTTCCTGACAAAGAGGGCCAGATGTATCATGCCACCCTTGACAATTTCTACCTTGTGCCTACCGCAGAGGTGCCGGTAACCAATATCTACAGGGATGTCATCCTCTCAAACAACGATTTCCCTGTGAAAATGACTGCCTACACACCTTGCTTCCGTCGTGAGGCCGGCTCTTATGGCAAGGATGTCCGCGGACTTAACCGTCTTCATCAGTTTGATAAGGTCGAGATTGTACGCATTGAAAAACCGGAGAATTCCTATGCTGCGCTGGACGAGATGATAGCACATGTCGAGGGTATTGTCAAGTCCCTTGGACTTCCCTACAGGATTCTCCGCCTCTGCGGTGGTGATATGAGCTTCACTTCAGCCATCACTTACGACTTCGAGGTATATTCAGCAGCACAGGGACGCTGGCTTGAGATTTCTTCAGTTTCAAACTTTGAGTCATATCAGGCTAACCGTCTGAAACTCAGATATAAAGATGCTGAAGGCAAGACTCAGCTTGCTCATACTCTCAATGGCAGTTCACTTGCCCTTCCACGTGTGGTGGCTGCTCTTCTTGAGAATAATCAGAAAGACGGAAAGATCATCATTCCTGAAGCACTCCGTCCTTATACCGGATTTGACTGCATAGATTAGTGAAAATAATAGGCATCGACCCCGGAACAAACATTCTGGGCTACGGAATAATCGAAATCGACTCAAAACACCCCCATTTCGTGGATATGGGGGTGTTTGATTTGCGAAAAATCAAGGATCCTTTCGAGAAACTCGCCAATATCTACGCAGGAGTAGGCGAACTTCTCGATGAACACCATCCCGACCAGCTTGCTGTCGAATCACCTTTCTAC
This sequence comes from uncultured Bacteroidales bacterium, assembly GCA_945874815.1. Lineage (GTDB taxonomy): Bacteria > Bacteroidota > Bacteroidia > Bacteroidales > UBA932 > Cryptobacteroides. The sequence goes on along the minus strand of CAMCIE010000031.1, from coordinate 7,880 downwards.
GGCAAGAATGCCCAGGTCATCCTCAAACTCGGCCGCGCCCAGGGAGCAGCACTCACCGCTGCCGTCATCCGGGGCATACCTGTGGCCGAATATGCTCCGAGAAAAGCCAAGATTGCAATCTGCGGCAACGGGGCCGCATCCAAGGAACAAGTGAGCATGATGATTCAGAAAACCCTCAATGTCAAGCTTGATCCCAAATATCTGGATGCCACGGACGCCCTTGCGATCGCCCTCTGCCATTATTACCAGCTCACCAGCCCCCTTGCACAAGTCGGAGGAAAGAGTGACTGGGCGACTTTTCTGGCTCAGAATCCGGACAGAATAAAAAAATAATTTTTTTTGCATCAGAAAGATTAAACCTCCGGCAATCGGTCGTGTCTAATGCTGGTGTATGGGTTGACCAAGTGGTTTGGCCAACCTTGTTTTTTGCCTTTCCGGGCCATGTAAGAAATAATCAAATCAGTGTAATTTAAATAATGTTTCAGATGTATTCCTTTAAAAAATGTGTACTGGTGTGCAGCATGATGCTTCTTTGCCTTATTGCAGGAGCGCAGAACGCACTGTCAGTAAAACTTAAACTTGTGGATGCCAAATCCGGAGATCCCGTATCATTTGCGACAGCATCATTGACAAAGAAAGGGGAGAAATCCGCATCGAAGTACGTCCTTACCGATGACAAGGGAGAAGCCACCCTTACAAAAGTCGCAAAGGGTACCTATATCCTCCGTGCGGAACTCATGGGCTACAAGACTCATGAACAGGAGATCTCTGTTGAAAAGGTACTTGACCTGGGTTCAATCAAGATGGAAGAAGACGTGAAGGTGCTTGATGCGGCAAGCGTTTCAGCTGTCGGCAACCCTATCATCGTAAAGAAAGATACAGTCGAATATAATGCTTCCTCATTCAGGACAACCGACAATGACGCCCTTGAGCAGCTGCTCAAGAAACTCCCGGGCATTGAAGTCGGCACAGACGGATCCATCACAGCCAACGGTCAGGAAGTCAAGAAGATAACCATCGACGGAAAGACATTCTTCCTCGATGACCCGTCACTTGCATCTAAGAACATTCCTGCAAAACTCGTTGAGAAAGTGAAAGTGGTCGAGAAAAAATCCGACCAGGCAATGTTCACAGGCATTGATGACGGAGAGGAGGAAACCGTAATCGACCTTTCCCTCAAGCCAGGAATGATGAAGGGCTGGTTCGGAAATGTATCGGCCGGTGGCGGACACGACCTGCAGCAGACATGGAATGACGGAGACTGGCGTTATCAGGGAGCAGCGATGATCGGCCGTTTCACGGACAAGAGCCAGATCAGCATCATTCTCAACGGCAACAATACCAACAACAGGGGATTCAACGACATGGCCGGAGCCATGATGGGAAATATGCGTGGCGGCGGCATGGGCGGCGGTATGGGCGGCTTCGGCGGCAACAACGGTATCACCACATCATGGATGGGTGGTCTCAACGGAGCGTTCACCCTGCTTGACGGAGACATGGACCTTGCCGGCAACTATCTCTATAACGGCTCCATCAAATCCGTCCTCGAACAGAGCAACAAAATCACATATCTCGACGGAGGCGACCAGCTCATCTATGAAAACGGCGGTCCTGAATCCTACGGTAACAACTCCGGCTACGGTTCAAGCAACACCCTCAGCCAGGGCCACAGATTCGGTGTCCGTCTGGAACACAAGTTCAGCGAGAATACCTCGATCCTCTTCGAGCCCCAGGTCAATTTCGGAGGCGGAAATTATAACGAATATTCAGATTTCTCCACCAGCAAGCGTTTGGCAGGAACCGATGAAATCTCGAAGATGAATGACGGTTTCAACTATTCACAGGGCTACAACAAGAACTGGACGACCAGCGGAATGCTCCTCCTCCGCCAGAGACTCGGAATCCCGGGAAGGACAATTTCAGCGAACGTACGTTACAGCTTCTCCGGAAATAAACTCACTGACGCTTACAACCAGTCTTTGACTACCAATTATGCCAATGACCAGGTTACCAGTGCAGATATTGTGAACCAGAGGATAGCCAGCGAAACCAACAGCCAGAGTGTCAATGCCCGTCTCTCATATACCGAGCCGCTCGGCAAGGGATTCTATCTTGAGGCCAACTACAACTACAGATGGAACAGGAGCTTCAGTGATAAGGATACCTATGATTCAGGACATGTTGAGGACTTCGGCAACAATAGAATATACAATCCGTCGGGAGAAATCCTGAACACCACCTATTCGAGTGAAATCCTGAATGTCAGCCAGAACCACAATGCTGGAGTGAACCTTCAGTACCAGAATGGCAAACTCAGGGCACAGATCGGAGCTTCCATGCAGCCGACTACGACTCATAACAGGACAGACAGCAACACTAAGGTCGATACGACTTATACAGTCTGGAACTGGTCTCCTCAGGCAATGCTCAGCTACGAATTCAATGACAATGCCGACATCCGTTTCTTCTACCGCGGACGTTCATCCCAGCCATCGACTTCACAGTTGATGCCGGTTCCGGACAATTCGAACCCGCTGAATGTACAGTTCGGTAATCCATTCCTGAAGCCTTACTTCAACCATAGCCTTCGCGGTAATTTCGGATATACCAACAAACAGACCTTCTTCTCAATCAGGGGAATGTTCAATGCCGGCATGGTTCAGAATCCGATTACAAGTGCGGTATGGTATGGAAACAACGGAGCTCAGTATTCTATGCCGATGAACGGCCCGGCAAGCGGAAATGCAGGACTCAACTTCTTCCTGAACAGCCCGATTGCAAAGTCGAACTTCTCGATTATGAATATGTTCAGGGCAAATTATTCACAGTCATCATCTTACATCGGACAGAACTCGTTTGATACCAACAGATACTATGATGCTGCAACTGCAACATTCCAGTACAAACAGTTCAATGCTGACTTCTTCGATCATGACAACCCAAGTTCATCAAAACTCAACTTTGAGGACTATTTCTCAAAGAATGTTATCCAGAACCTCTCATTTACAGAGCGATTCTCAGTAAGATTCTCGGCAGACATCGTGGAACTCAGCCTCGCGGCAAGGACAACCTGCAACAAGAGCTGGTACACAGTCCAGCAGGAGCAGCCTGCAAGATGGAACAACCAGGCTTCATTCTCAATGAACTGGAACATCCCTGGCGGAATCACCCTTGCATCCGACATCAACTACAACTGGTACAACGGATATTCGACACCTCAGAAAGATGAATATGTCTGGAATGCTGAATTGTCCAAACTGCTGTTCAAGAATACGTTCACCCTCTCATTGAGAGCCTTTGACATCCTGAACCAGTCAAAGAATCTTTCAATCACCGATGCTTCCAACTACCATCAGGAAGTCCGGAACAACACACTCGGAAGATATGTCATAGTATCTCTTACCTACCGATTCGGAAACTTCGGTGGCAGAAGAGGCTCAGACCGTGGTCCTGGTGGCCGCGGTCCCGGCTTTCACGGAGGTCGTCCCGGTCCTGGTGGATTTGGTGGCGGTCCTATGGGGCCTCCAAGAATGTAAGAGTCTGACTATCAATGCAAGCAAGAGCAGTACAAAGAGGAAAGAGCACACCCTGCCGGTGATGTCGCCGTGGGACACGAAGAAAGTAACGTCGTTCCTTAAAGGGATTCTTCCCCGGAGTACTGCCGGCTCCCACCAAGGGGTGGTTTCCAAGATCTTGCCGGATGGACTGATTATGGCACTGATGCCGGTATTTGCGCAGCGGGCGATTGCCCTGCGGGTCTCGATGGCACGCAAGGAAGCATAACTCAGATGCTGCTTGTAACCGGGAGTGTCGCCCCACCAGGCATCGTTGGTGATGATAGTCATGGCCTCGGCACCTTTTCTGACATATTCGGTATAATATTCACCATATACTGATTCATAACAGATTGCACAGCCCACAGGAATATTCTCCTGATGGGCTTTTACATTCAGCAGGCTCACGTCCCCCTGACCTATGCACCTGCCCATAACCCCGCCGAGAGCATCGTCAATGGGACAGAAAAATGCCGGATACGGCGTCTTTTCAACAGCGACGACGAGCTTGTTCTTATGGAAAATTTCCGATCTCGCGCTGCCGTCAGTCATGATGGCTGAATTGTGAGATTCAACCCAGAGACCTTCCCTGACCTGTCTTGCCGTGTATGACGGGGCTGTCCTGGAATTGATGTAATCCCGGGATGATGCGCCGAAAAGCATGTTTACAGAAGGATATTCCTTCAGGAATGTGCAAATGCGTCTGAAAGTGCGGCTTTGGGAAATGTCGTTCGTGATGACATCGGATGTGAATGTTTCCGGTGCAAGCAGGAGCAGGGGAGCGGCGGTACTGTCGTGCAGGCGCTCTGTCATGTTTTCCTCCGCCATGGTCAGAAGGATAGCGTTCTGCTGGTCCTGGCTCATCGCTCTGAACTTGTTATATGGGTCGATATTCGGCTGTATCATCATCACTTCCAGGCTTTTACCCTCATTCATCGAGTCTTTGTATTTTTTACCTACGGATGGCGAAACGGCCAGAGGAATCACAAATACGCAGATAAGTCCGATGAGAGAAGCCGCTTTTGCCTTGACATTGTAGCCGAACCAGCTGCCGTCAGAGAGCGCAGTCATGAGCCCGAAAACTCCGAGGTTCGCTGCCCATATCCATAAAGATCCGCCCAGGGCACCGGTGAATTCATACCACTGTACGGCCCAGGTGCTGCGTGCGAAGGCATTGCCGAGCACAAGCCATGGCCAGGATATTTCCGCATCAAAGTAGAACCTCTCCCAGGCAATCCATGCGACAGCCAGGAACAGGTAGGGCAGGGCCCCCTGGAAATGCTTCTTGCTCACACGGAAAAGCCCGAATATCAGGGACATCTGGAAGGCATTGGCAAAAATGGCGAACAGACCGCCTCCCACCGTGGCATTGCACACCCAGAAGGTTGTGAACGCATTCCACAGGACAAAAGCGGAATAATGATATATCCAAATATGTTTCCTGCCTGACAGACTTGCTATCCTTTCCATGCACAGAAGAGGCACGAAACCAAGCAGCGAAACAAGCCCGGTGCCGCTCACCAGATAGGGGAGCGACATCATCGCAGCGAAACATAACACAAGTGTCCAGAGGAGTATATTGTCTTTTTTCATTTTGTAAATTTTCATTGTGATGGCGAAACTTTCAATGCCCATCGCCCAAAAGCACACAAATATAGAAAAATATTAGTACTTTTGTGAGAGTTATTAAATGGATGCTTTATGTTTATTGACATTCTCAAAGGTTTCATTGTCGGGATATGTGCGTCGGCACCAGTAGGGCCGATAGCTATTCTCGTGGTACAGAAATCCCTGAGCAAAGGTCATAAGGCAGGATTTGTTGCCGGCATGGGAGCATGCGTGGTTGATACTGTTTTCTCTATCATCGCCATTTTCGCCCTTGCATTCGTGCAACAGTTCTTTGATGATTATCAGTTACTTCTGACTGTCGCCGGAGGTCTTATCGTATGCATCCTGGGTCTTTCCATGACACTTTCCGATCCTTTCCGCAAGATGAGGGCGGACGGGAAATATTCAGTTTCTGCGACCGATTTCGTCCAGGCTCTGATCATGGGACTGTCCAATCCGGGGGCTATTTTCGTCATCTTTGCTCTTTTTGCGTTCTTCGGTCTGGGAGACGAACCAAATGACTGGAGGGTGGCTCCGGTCGTGCTGGCAGTGAGTGCAGGTTCCGCCTGCTACTGGTTCCTGGTCTCATGGGCATTGAGCCGTTTTCGTAATAAATTCAAAATCAATACTATATTGTGGATAAGTAGGATTACCGGAGCAATTGTCGTCGTGATTGGGCTTGCTTTGTTCGGACAGGGCCTGTTCAGAATGATTTTTCATGGTGAGCCTTTGTTATAATAATGATTTTTATGGGGAACAACAACAGTACAGGTTTCAAAGGGAAATGGATTGTGGTCAATCTGGCCATTGCATTGGCTATCGTGGTAGTGCTGCTGGCTGCGGCAATCATTTTCCTGAACAGATTCACCAAACATAATCAGGAACTCACAGTTCCGGACCTTTCAAACCTTACAGTCAGTGAGGCGAGTTATGTGGCTCACAAGGCAGGGATGAGGACAGAGGTGACCGATTCGGTCTATGTGAAGAGGATGAAGAAGGGAGCGGTTTACAGACAGAATCCTCCAGCCGGTGCCAAAGTGAAGGAGGGAAGACGTATTTCATTGACTATCAATGCCGTTGTTGCAAAGAAGGTGACAATGCCGAATCTGATCGGCTATTCGATGCGTCAGGCAAAGGCAGAACTTCTGTCACGCGGACTTGTGCTCGGCAATCTTATTTATGTCGAGGATATTGCCACCAACAACGTGCTCCGACAGTTGATGAAGAACCGGGAAATCGAGCCGGGCTCCCGTATTGACAGCGAGTCAGTGATTGACCTGGTCGTGGGACTCAACAGCGATGCAGCCGGGACCTATGTTCCTGAACTCATTGGTCTCAAGAGGCTTAGCGCCGTGGATGCTATTCATGACAATTCCCTCAACCTTGGCAGGATAAAGTTCGACAACAGCGTCAAGACTTATGAAGACAGCCTGAATGCCGTTGTCTATAAACAGGAACCGGAAGTTGCGGACAAGCCGCTTGCAATGGGTGAGACCGTAAGCATATATTTGACAATCAACCCTTCACGAATCCCCGTCAGAGAATAGAGATGAGCGCAGGTTTTTTTGATTACGACGAAGATCCAATAGAAGATTTCGACTCGGCGCGTGTGGGTGACGAGGTCGCTTATGAGGATGAACAGCAGGAGATGTTCGAGCATTACCGCTTTGACATCGCCTCAGGTCAGGTGCCGATGAGAGTGGACAAGTATCTGGCCACTCACATGGAATATACTTCCCGTCACCGTATCCAGCTGGCTATCAAGGCTGATTATATCCGGGTCAATGACAAAGTGGTGAAAGCCAACTACATAGTCCGTCCGGGCGATGTGGTGACTTTTGTCATGCCGTACCAGAGGAGGGGACTGGAGATTCTTCCGGAGAATATTCCGCTCAACATTGTGTATGAGGATGATGATGTGCTGGTGTTGAACAAGGATGCCGGTATGGTTGTTCATCCCGGACACGGGCATTTTTCCGGTACTCTCGTCAATGCTCTTGCCTATCATCTTGGAATATCGCAAGGCCCTGATGCTGAAGATGAAAGGATGGGTGTTCTTGTCCATAGGATAGATAAGGATACATCGGGTCTGCTTGTTGTCGCCAAGAATGACGAGGCTCAGTTGAATCTGGCCAGGCAATTCTTCGTCCATTCAATAGAACGCCGTTATGTCGCCATTGTCTGGGGAAATCTCAAGGATGATGAAGGGACAATCACCGGCAATATCGGCCGTGATCCCAACGACAGGATGCGCTTCAAGGTCTTTCCAGAGGGTGACCATGGAAAACATGCTGTGACCCATTATAGGGTTCTGGAACGTTTCGGCTATGTCACCGTGGTAGAATGCCGTCTTGAAACCGGAAGAACTCATCAGATCAGGGTGCATTTCAATTGGATAGGCCATCCGCTTTTCAATGATGCAAGATATGACGGAGCTGAAATCCGTAAGGGAACCATATATGCTAAATATCGTCGTTTCATAGAGAATTGCTTTGCAATCCTGCCGAGACAGGCTCTGCACGCCAAGACTCTAGGTTTCGTACATCCGAGAACAGGTCAGATGGTCCGTTTCGATTCTCCTCTGCCGGATGATATGCAGGCTCTGATAGAAAAATGGAGAAAATACTCGGAGAACATGGGACAGTTCCTTGATTCCGAAGAATGACAAACATAAATTCTTAATACTATTACTATGAACAAACAATTGATCTCAAT
>CAMCIE010000030.1 GCA_945874815.1 uncultured Bacteroidales bacterium | reverse complement strand
GCCGGGCAACTTTGTCGAAGGCATCCGAACGCTTGAGCACGAAGTTCGAGCCAAGGTATTTCGTCCTCACCTCATCGTCGGCTGCAAGTGCCTCCGGAGTTCCGCTCTGAAGGATGTTTCCTTCGTAGAGAAGGTAGGCACGGTCGATGATTGCAAGGGTCTCACCGACATTGTGGTCAGTGATGATGACACCGATATTCTTATATTTAAGCTTCGCAATGATGTGCTGGATGTCTTCCACGGCAATGGGGTCCACTCCGGCAAAAGGTTCGTCAAGCAGGATGAACTTCGGGTCGATTGCAAGGGCGCGGGCAATCTCGCAACGGCGGCGTTCTCCTCCGGAGAGCTGGATACCCTTGCTCTTGCGGACCTTGTGCAGGTTGAATTCGTCCAGAAGCTGCTCAAGGCGTTCCTTCCTCTGAGCCTTGGTGAACTGCTTCGACATCTCCATCACGGACATGATATTGTCCTCGACACTCATGTGCCTGAAGACCGAAGCCTCCTGTGCAAGGTAGCCGACGCCTTTCTGCGCCCTCTTGAACATAGGAAGCGAGGTGATATCCTCATCATCAAGGTAAATCCTTCCGGCATTCGGGACTATCAGCCCGGTAATCATATAGAAGCTGGTGGTCTTGCCGGCTCCGTTCGGGCCGAGGAATCCCACGATCTCACCTTGCTCCACTTCCATGGACACGCCCTTGACAACTGTCCTCGGGCCATATTTCTTGACTAAATTCTCACAACGAAGTTTCATCAGTATTTACTTTTTCCTTTATTTTACATCCAGGGCAAGATCCTGGACAAGATTCTTGACCTGCTCATTCTGTGAAATGAGTTCCTTGGCCTGTTCTCCCGGCATATATGCAGTTTTCGGTTCCTGAGGGTCATCCGGAACAATCGATACCCTGAGGAATACCTTTGCCGAGCCGACGATATTCCTGTATTTGCCTTCCAGTTCATGGAGAAGCTTGGATTCCACCCAGTCTTTCTGTGCCTGGTTCACAACTCTGAATGTCACGGTCTTGCCGTCCTCCTTTTCTTCAATCGACAGAGCCGTGCTGGAAAGCATGCTTGCAAGACGAGGCTTGTCCGAATATGCCGCAGCGAGTTTCGGCCACGCTTCCTTCAGCGCCTCATCAGAAGGGACCGGCTGCTGAGCGGAATTGTCATTTGCAACGACATGTTTGTCCTGATTGCCTTCCATGACTGATTTCATGGAAAGTGCCCCGGCTGCGCCTGTCCTCGGCGCCCTTGAACGGCGTTCCCTTGGCTGATTGTCTTCGGCCGGTGTCTGGATGGCTGCCGCCTGCCGGGCAGGTGAAGCGGTTGGGCTTGTCGCAGATGGTGCCATGTCTGCAGGCTTTGACGCAATGAAACTCAGACGCATAAGTGCAAACTCGATATGAAGCCGCGGGTTCACGCTTGCCCTGTAGCCTGATTCGCATTTGGTCGTGATGTCCAATGCCTCATAAAGAAAGGCAAGAGGACACCTTGATGCCTGTTCACGGTATTTCGCCTTCAATGAGTCCGGAAGTTCAAGCAAAGCCTCCAGTCCGCCGCTCTTGCTCACGATCAGGTCCCTGAGGTGGGATGAAAGGGCTGCCACGAAATGAAGGGCGTTAAAGCCCTTGGTAAGTATTTCATCAAAGGTCAGCAAAGCCGACGGATAATCACCCTTCAGGAAGGCATCGACAAGGGAGAAACTATATTCATAGTCAAGCACATTCAGATTGCGGAGCACATCCTGGTATTTGACGTCGGTCCCGCAGAAGGCAACGGTCTGGTCGAATATGGTGAGGGCGTCCCTCATCGCTCCGTCCGCCTTGTGGGCTATCACATGCAGGGATTCATCGTCGATGGTGATATTCTCATTATCGGCCACCATCCGGAGGTTGCGGACGATGTTGTCCACCGTAATCCTGTTGAAATCATAGGTCTGGCACCGGGACAGGATGGTCGGGAGAATCTTGTGCTTTTCCGTGGTGGCGAGGATGAATATGGCATGTGCAGGCGGTTCCTCCAATGTCTTGAGGAAGGCATTGAAGGCCGACTGTGAGAGCATGTGCACCTCGTCGATGATATATACACTGTATTTGCCTACCTGCGGCGGGATGCGGACCTGTTCCATGAGGTTCTTGATATCCTCGACTCCATTGTTCGATGCCGCATCAAGTTCGTGGATGCAATATGAGCGTCCTTCGGCAAAAGAAATGCAGGACTCGCACTGGCCGCATGGCTCCATGTCCTCCGATGGGTTGGAGCAGTTGATCATCTTGGCGAATATGCGGGCCGTGGTCGTCTTTCCGACTCCCCGGGGACCGCAGAACAGATATGCGTGGGCCAGTTGTCCCCTGAGAATGGAGTTCTTCAGGGTCCTGGCAATGTTGTCCTGACCTATCAGTGTCCCGAATGAATCCGGACGATATTTCCTTGCAGATACAATGTATTGTGACATAATTATTTCAATTTTCCCGTCATCAAAACTACAAAATTACTGAAAAAAGTTTATAATGTACCTTCATTGGCGAGGAAATTGTATCTTTGCGGCGGTTTTCAAAAAAATAAATGATATTATGAAGAGACTCCTTATATTCATTGAAATTATTCTGCTCTCAGCGGCACTGCTCATCCCGGCAACGGCCGGAGCACAGGCACAGATCAATACGAAAAAGGTAAAAATCAGCGACTTCACATCAAAGACAACAAGGGTTGTTACTACAGGTAATCCATTCTATGACAGTGCCTTGAAAGAAGAAATCTCTGCCCGTTGGAGAATTTCTCCATTTGAGTTCTGTTCCATCGAAGAATTCGAGCAGACAAAATGCAGCGAGGACTATTACTTCCTTCTTGTAACCAAGGCCCAGTTCAAAAAAGAAAGCGAACCCGGCATTCAGTTCCTTACTCTAGTCAAGGGCGGAAAAGAGGCGGAAAAAGGAATAGACCAGATGCTGGAGATTGTATCCATGCCTTTTGCCTCTGCCGATTCCCCTTCCGGAAGAGAGCTTGTGGTCCTGCCGGTTTTTCTGGACATCATCCAGAACTATACTCTGGACTCGATGGATAAGGATATCAACGCATACTCCGGACTGGCAAACTACACTTTGAATCTTTCAAAATCTTCTGATTTTGATGTAGTTATCTCCGAAGATGACTTGAGCGAGGAAGTTGATGAGGAATTCAAACAGAATATGGTCCGCAGCGGTCTTATATTCATGGATGAAGACGATGTGGATGACATGATAATGGAGCTGAAGCCTGGCACCATAGCCAGCTATACCGTAGCCCCTGCCAATCCTCAGAACGGATCAGTTTGCTATAAGATGCTGTTCGATACCGTTGACCATACTTTATATTATTATCGCAAACACAAGATTGGCAAGAAGACCGGTACAGGTTTCCTGAAGGAAGATCTTAAAAGAATTGCAGGAGCACGATAAACCCTCGAAACATGATTATCGGACAAACTGAATGCGGAATGAAATACGCCGTAAGGCGCAGCACATCATCCGTCGGCTATTGTGCACTCAGCATCAAATGCGGCACACGCGACGAAGATGGTTACCACAGCGGCATAGCCCATTTTACGGAGCATACGATATTTAAGGGAACTTCCAGGAGAAGTTCCTCTGTCATAAACAGTTATCTGGACAAACTTGGAGGTGAGCTCAATGCGTTCACTACCAAGGAGGAGATTGTATTCCACGCTACTGTGCTCAAGGAAGACTTGGGAAGGGCAGCTTCCCTTCTTTTCGAACTTGCCACTTCTCCCTCTTTCCCTGAGAATGAGATCGAAAAGGAGAAATCCGTTGTAATCGATGAAATAAATTCCTACAAGGACAGTCCTTCGGAGGACATATATGACAAATTCGAAGAGATGCTTTTCAAGGGGCATCCCCTGAGCAAACCCATTCTGGGCACGGCCTCGTCGGTTAAAAAAATTAACAGGGACGAACTTGCCAGGTTCGTCAAGGAGAAATTCGTTCCTTCGAGGATGGCATTTTCAGTCGTTGCAAACATTGATGAGGCAAGGATGGAGAAGGAGGTCCGCAGATTGGCTGAGAAGTTCTTCAAAGGACTTTCTTCGGTACAGGAAGTGACTGAGGGAAAGGAATCTGAGACTCTCAATTGCAATGAGACTTTTTGTGGCAATAAACCTTTTTGTGGCAATGAACCTTTCGACAAGTGCCTGAACAAGCGCAATCATCAGGCCAACTGCATTATAGGCGGTCTGGCACCTTCTCTTTACATGCATAGAGAGAGGCTTGCTACCGTCCTGCTGTGCAACGTGTTAGGCGGTCCGGCTTCAAATTCGATCCTCAATTCGGTGCTGAGGGAAAAGAATGGATGGGTCTATGGCGTTGAATGTACATACACCCAATATAAAGACACAGGCATCGCTGCCATAAGTATCGGATGTGACAAGGATAATCTCGAAAAATGTATACGTGAGATTGAGAAGGAACTGGCAAAGCTACAGTCTGAACCACTGACTGATAGGAAGTTACGTGCCGCGAAAAAACAACTCCTGGGACAAATTGCAATCAGTTCGGACAATGGTGAGACCCAATGTCTGTCGATGGGCAAGGGACTCATGGATTATGGCCGTGTGACCGATGATGCCAGGACGAGGGAACTTGTAGAGAGCATCAGCGCTCAGGATGTACAGGAAATGGCCTGCAAGGTGTTCGATATGAAAAGTCTTTCAAGACTCATATATTTATAACTATGGAAAAGATTTACGACTATATCGAGGCGCATCTCCCAAAGCAGGAGGAGGCTCTTGAATGGCTGATCAGACAGACTCACACAAGGACGAATCATGCAAGGATGCTTTCCGGAAAGGTCCAGGGACAGCTTCTGAAGATGATTGTACGGATAAGCGGGGCAAGACGAATCCTGGAGCTCGGTACGTTCACGGGGTTTTCCGCCATCTGCCTTGCAAGCGGCCTTCCGGAGGACGGGCATCTTGATACGTTGGAGCTCAATGATGAGCTTGAGGACCTGATTCTTGAGGGCTTTGAAAGGGCAGGGCTCTCCGACAAGATTAGCCTGCATATCGGGGATTGCATCCGGACGCTCAAGACTTTCCGCAGTGAAATGGAGTCTGGCAAGGACGGAAGGGAGCTGTACGATATCGTGTACATGGATGCCAACAAACGTGAATACAACGAGTACTACGAGCTGGTCTTCGACATGGTACGCCCCGGCGGCCTCATCCTTGCCGACAATGTCCTCTGGGACGGCAAGGTCTGCCTGAACCCGCTTCCGCAGGACAAGCAGACCCAGTCAATAGTCCGTTTCAACGACTCCATAGCATCCGACCCGCGCGTAGAATCAGTAATCCTGCCCCTTCGCGACGGTCTGTCCGTCATCCGCAAACTCTGATAGGCGGATGCTTTCAGATGTTGCAGAAAATGAAAAATGTCGTGGATTTCATGGGCTCAATCCATCTTTTTGATTATTCATTCTATGCAGACAGCAACCTCCCCAAGCGGAAACGGCGGCTTGTAACTGTCCCTTTAATGACTGCTGTTCCCAAAGATGGAAAGGGTGAGATGGAACGTCAGTCCCGAAGGAATGTTTGTTTAACGAACTTAATGAACAGACCTATGAAATCGACAATAAAAATATTGGCGACAGCTATCTTTGTGCTTTCGCCGCTTACATTGTCCTGGTACACGATGGTCCTTGGCCCTGCCGATGTCAACATTGATGGGAAAAGAGCAAACGAAATATCTCCCTGTCATCCCAGTGAGACAGTCAGGAGGGCTGACCGTGGAGGTGTCAGTCGCAAAAACAGTCGTAAGATGGCCGATCAGTCGTGAAGGTGGCGGGAGCGGAGGTAGGACAGGAGGTATTCGGCGCGGTCGGTCTGGATGATGGTTGCGCCGAGGGTGTCGATCAGGAAGCCGTAGGCAGCGTCGGGGTCTTCGAGGGCAAGGTCGTCGTCATGACCACCGCACAGTGTGTCCCAAAGAGTATTGTACCACAAAAGCGCTTTGCCTCTGAGATCCTCCCGAAGCTGGAGAGGATAGTCCAGTTCGTCGTCTGTCCTGTAAGTCAGCTCATAAGCACATGGCTTCAGCACATTCATGTGGCCTTCCATCATTTGTCTGGCGTCATTCTTATACAGATTTACGATTGGCATATACAGAATCTCATCCAGCAATTCGCCATAGCTGGCAATCACGCTTTCTGCTGGACGGCCACCTTTCATGATTATCTGCTTGGTGGTACCAGTCTTTTCCAGTACCGGCACTACCAGGTCAAGGTATCTGTCAGCCTTGTCAAGATTTATCAGCACTTTTCCCTTGGCGGCAAGCAGAGCCTCTTCAAGAGTCGGGACCTGATGTTTGGTATGGATGCCAGCACCGTTTTTCAGTTTCAGGGTCTTGATGGAATCCAGTGTCCAGTCTGAAACTCTGCCCTTTCCGGTTGTGGTGCGGTTGAGAGTTGCATCATGCATGATAATCAGCACACTGTCCCTGGTCAGCTGCAGGTCGAGTTCCACGACATCCACTCCCACTTGGATGGAATGTTCGATGCCGGCTATGGAGTTTTCCGGAGCGTAACGCCAGTCTCCGCGGTGCGCTACTACAAGGACCTGATCTGTCCTGCCTTCAAGAATACGGTTTCTCAGGGCCTCGGCTCGGTCCTGCTCCGGGGCTTTTGTGCAGCTGGCGAAGAATGCCAGCATTGCTGCTATGTACAATATTTTTTTCATGTTGGTCCTATTTACAGATCTCTCCATTACGGTGCTGCGCACCTTCAGTCGAGATGACAGTTTCACTGGCGGGTGATGCAGGCCCCGAGAGCATTCAAGCGGATGTCGATATCCTCGTAGCCGCGGTCAATCTGGTCGATGTTGCTGATGACGCTGGTGCCTTTGGCAGACATGGCGGCAATCAGAAGAGCAATGCCGGCACGGATGTCTGGAGACGACATTTTGCCTGAGCGAAGTCTGTAATTGTGGTCATGTCCGATCACCACCGCACGGTGAGGATCGCAGAGGATAATCTGCGCTCCCATATCAATGAGCTTATCCACAAAGAACAGCCTGCTCTCAAACATCTTCTGATGGATGAGCACGCTGCCCTTGCATTGGGTAGCCACAACGAGCATGACACTCAGCAGGTCAGGAGTAAGACCCGGCCAAGGAGCATCGGCAAGAGTCATGATGGAACCATCCAGGAAGGACTCGATGACGTAACTTTCCTGCTCGGGCACGAAGATGTCATCACCCCTTTGCTCCAGCTGGATACCAAGCCTGCGGAAAGCTTCCGGAATGATGCCAAGGTTTTCATAAGAAACATCCTTGATTGTGATACTGCTTTGGTTCAGGGCAGCCATTCCTATGAACGAACCGACTTCAATCATATCCGGCAAAATCTTGTGAGCGGTGCCTCGTAATTTTGATACACCTTTGATTTTCAGCATATTGGAACCTATGCCCTCAATATTTGCACCCATGGAAACCAACATCCCGGACAATTGCTGGATATAAGGTTCGCAGGCAGCATTGTAGATTGTGGTCTCCCCTTCTGCCAGAACCGAAGCCATGAGAATATTTGCGGTACCTGTGACAGATGCCTCATCCAAAAGCATGTAGCAGCCCTTCAGATGACTTCCCTGCGGAACATGAAGATAGAATGCCTTCTTTGAAGAATCATAATCCTGGACAGCTCCCAGTTTCATCATTCCGAGAATGTGGGTATCAACCCTGCGACGACCTATCTTATCCCCACCCGGCTTCGGGAAATATGCCCTTCCGAAACGGGCCAGAAGCGGTCCCACCACCATCACGGAACCACGCAGATGGGCACATTTGGCCACAAAATCAGCACTCGCAATATATTCAGTATCAATATTATCCGCTTTGAATGAATATACGCCCTTGTCAAGCCGGTTAACCTTCACGCCCATGCCTTCAAGCAAGATAATGAGGTTTTTGACATCGAGGATTTCCGGAACGTTGGAAATAGTAACTTGCTCGTCAGTCAGAAGCACGGCGCTTATCACTTCCAATGCCTCGTTCTTTGCTCCCTGAGGGCGAATTGCTCCACTGAGTTTGTGCCCACCTTCAACTACGAATGATCCCATATTATTTCTCAATTATAATTCTGCCATCAAGCTTTGACTCGACCTTCCTGCCATTGGCGGTTAGCCACCTTATATAATCTGCCATCAGGTCATATATGATTTGTGATGAATCCTTTCGGACAAGATAATCCCCTGTTCCGTACCTTGCATTATTCACAATATAGTCCAGGGTTGCAACAGTGTAGGTCTTGCCATCCTCGATTTGTCTGTTGTTGACAGTCACCGATTTCACCTTTCCGTCTTTTACAACAAGACGGACTCCTGCATTGACCGGCATTCCGCCCGAAGCGGCAACTTCAGCAAAGAGATTCTTCAGGGCCTTGCCGTTCATTTCCAGCACAGTCAGCTGATTGTCAAAAGGATAGACAGTGAAAACATCTCCCAAGGTAACAGGTCCCTTGTAAATATTCGAACGAAGACCACCTGTATTGTACAGAGTGACATCCGGTTTGGCACCATATATTTGCTCACACATCCATGAAAGCGCGTCTGCCGTGAAATTGCCGAGCTTGCTCTCCGGTGTCCCTTTTGTCATATCTTCGGGAGCATAGCCAAGTTCCTCCTCCATTTTGTCCGCCAGATTGCCGGCATAAGTGGAAATGGTGGCAGCAAAGGCCTCGTCAGCCCTGGCATCAAGCCTGCTGTCAACAGGAATAAGCCTGTAATCGAATGTTTTCTTGCCGTCCTTGCCGATTCTGATCTTTGAATAGCCCAGACATATTCCCTTGCTTCCTGTCTGTACAATAGGAACATAAGTACCATCGAGATTACGGACATAATATGCCTTGTTTATGAATGTATGGGAATGTCCTCCCACAATCATGTCAATGTTGCGGGTATTCTTTGCGATTCCGCTGTCCATATATTTGACTTCCGCATCCTTAGAAAAACCCAGATGGGACAGGGCAATGACAATATCGGCACCATCCTTCTTCAAATCTCCGGCAAGCTTGTCAGCGACATCAAGGGCATCAAACCACACAACTCCCTCACATGCAGTAGGATCCACGAGATTCTGGAGCCTCACGTTAAGACCGATGAAACCCACATTCACATCCCCGGCCTTCAACATCACGGACGGTTTCACATACTGGGAAAGCGAAGTATTGGCAAAGTCATAATTGGAAGCCACCACGGGCACCTTGCTCATCGAAAGCATGTCTCCCAGGCCGACCATCTTCTTGTCGAATTCATGATTGCCCAAAGTACGCACATCGTATCCGAGTTCGTCCAACATCATCATCTCGACAATTCCGTTGAAGCAACTGAAATAATATGTTCCCTGGACCATGTCTCCCGAATCGGTCAGCAGCACCGCGGGTTCTGCTGTCCTTACGCTGTCTATCAAGGCTTTGAGCCTTACAGCTCCACCCATGTCAGCATTGTATGTCGCATCCTTGGAAGTAGGCTCAATCTGGCTGTGGAAGTCATTTGTGAAAAGCAGGACGAATTCTTTGTCTTCGGACTTGTTTGCCTGTTGGTTCTGATTGTTGGTTTCCCGGCAGGAAAGAACAGCCAGGCAAAGAAGGATGAATGATAATAACTTCTTCATAATGTGTTTTTTAGATATGCTCCACCTCTGGAGATAATGTAATTCCGAATTTATCTTCAACAGATGCGATTATGCGCTTTTCAATGCCAATGATTTCCTCAGGGAATGCCTCTCCTGTGAAATTCACGATGACAAGAGGCTGTTTTGACCACACAGCTGCGCCACCCATTCTGCGGCCCTTCCAGCCACATTTTTCAATCAGCCAGGCTGCAGGAATCTTAACCATACCGTCTTCGAGGTCATAATGAGGCACATCCTGGGCAAATTCCTCCGACGCTATGGATGCAACTTTCTCATACACAGCCTTTTCCACTACAGGATTCTTGAAGAAACTGCCCGCACTGCCCGTCACGGCAGGATCCGGAAGCTTCTCGTTACGGATTTTCAGCACAGTGCGTCTGACAAGATGCGGAGTAATTTCAGCTCCGGCAGCCGCATCCCTGACAGCCTGCTCAAGATGGCCGTATCCAAGCGCAGGAGAAGCCTGGGAACGCAGGCGGAAAACGACATGAGTGACGATGAACCTTCCCCTATGGTCAGGATGCTTGAAAATCGAATC
>CAMCIE010000029.1 GCA_945874815.1 uncultured Bacteroidales bacterium | reverse complement strand
AATGACTCAGGAAGAGATGGCCGACCTGCTGGGGATTTCCATTACTGCATACCGGGAATTGGAGAAAGGAAGTACATCCATGATGAATCAGCACATCCTGAAGATGGCACGAATCACCAATACTCCCACCGAGGAGATTGTCCTTGGCTATATGCCGGCACAAATTGACAATCCCGGTAAACTCCGTGACCTTCAGGCTGAATATGACGAAAAAATAAAGGAACGGGACAGAAGGATTGCTGAACTCGAAAAAATGGTCTCATATCTGGAGGAAACCATTGCAACCAAGAATGAAATAATAACGATGCTCAAGAAAAGCTTTGGCGAAGACGAATAGATTGTGTACTTTTGCAAGATGCACATTGAGCCGAAACTTTTGAATTTCATGCATCCCGGAGTGATTGAAGCCGGGTGCGACGAAGCTGGGAGAGGACCTCTTGCCGGTCCTGTTTTTGCAGCTTCGGTGATTCTGCCCGAGGATTTCCATCATCCCCTGCTCAACGATTCGAAGAAAATGACGGAAAAGGCACGGAATATCCTCCGTGAGGTGATTGAACGGGAGGCACTGGCCTGGGCAGTGGAAAAAGTTAATCCTTGCGAGATTGATTCCATCAACATTTTGAATGCTTCCATCACCGGCATGCAGAGGGCCGTAAGACGGCTGAGCGTGAAACCGGAATTCCTTCTTATCGACGGGAACAGGTTCAAGCCTTTTGACGGCTATGATTATCAATGCATTGTGAAGGGAGATGGAAAATATGCCCCCATTGCCGCCGCATCTGTCCTGGCAAAAACATGGAGGGACGAATATATGAGGGAGCTTGCAAAACAATTCCCCGAATACGGATGGGACAGAAACATGGGATATCCCACGAAGGAACATATTGAAGCAATCAAAAAGCATGGATACACCCCGCATCACAGGATGAGCTTCCATCCAAAGGAACTGGAACCAACTTTGTTTTAAATAAATAATAGGATATTATGAAAAAGATATTTTGCATTCTGACCGCCATTGCGGTATTTGCCGGCACAATCAGGGCTGACGAAGGCATGTGGATGCTTCCACTGCTGAAAGAGCTGAATGCCGGTGCCATGAAGGACCTGGGCTGTGCGCTCACTCCGGAACAGATTTACAACATAAACAACACATCACTCAAAGATGCGATAGTGCAGTTCGGAAGAGGCTGTACGGGAGAAATCATCTCCGATGAGGGATTGCTCGTGACCAACCATCACTGCGGCTACAGCAGCATCCAGCAGTTGAGCAGCGTTGAGCACGACTATCTCAACAATGGCTACTGGGCAATGAACAGAGATCAGGAGCTGCCTTGCAATGGCCTGACTGTTACCTTCCTGGAGAAGATGGTGGATGTAACTGCCATCATGGAGAAAGCAGAGCAGAAGGCAAGGAAAAAATATGCGAAGGACCCGGAAGTGGACCAGAGAGCCTCAGAAGCAGTGGACAAGGCCCTCGACTCAATCATTGAGCAGCTGAAGGGAGAGCACCCTCACTGCGATGTGAAGCTCACTCCTTATTATAATAACAATGCATTTTATCTGCTCGTAACCAAGACATACAGGGACATCCGTTTTGTGGGAGCACCGCCTTCATCAATCGGTAAGTTCGGTGCCGATACCGACAACTGGATGTGGCCACGCCATACGGGAGATTTCTCGATGTTCCGTGTTTATGCGGACAAAGACAACAATCCTGCAGATTATTCTCCTGAGAATGTGCCGCTTGCACCGAAGAATCATCTGAAGATTTCTCTGAAGGGCGTTCAGGAAGGTGACTACACCATGATTATGGGATTCCCGGGCAGGACTACACGTTTCCAGACTTCCCCTGAACTTCAGATGCAGATTGCCCAGAACGACGTGCGCATCGCCTGCCGTACTCTTCGCCAGAATGTGTTGCTGGAGCACATGCTTGCAGATCCTAAGGTGAAGATCCAGTATGCAAGCAAATATGCAAGCTCATCAAACGGATGGAAGAAATGGCAGGGTATGAAACTGGCTTTCGACAAGCTCGGAATCATTGCAAGGGCTCAGGAGGAAGAGAAGGCTTTCGAAGAGTGGGTGCATGCAGACAAGAAAGGCAAGAGGCAGAAGGAATTCGGCACGGTGCTTCAGGACCTTGCCAAAGGAATAGAGAGTGCAAAGGATGAAACCCTTGCCTATACTCTTTCGACAGAGTCTGTCGGCAGCATTGAGATTGTGAATTTCACTGCTGCGTTCAAATCAGAATTCACTAAATGCCTTAGAGCAGACAAAGATACTGTCGCTGCTTTGAACAGTGCTTTCAACAACATTGCTCCTGCCTATGCAGACTACTCCGTGGAGGTTGACCGTGATTTGTCAAAGGCTATGCTGAAGTTCTACAGAGAAAGGGCTGACAAGGAGGACTATATCTCCGGATTGGATGCAGATTTTGAAAGCCTGGACATCGATGCCTATGTTGACAAGGTATTTGACAACAGTGTATTCACCAGCAAATCAGCACTTGAGGAAGCTGTCAGGAACTGTGGTGCCGGCGTTCTGGATGACATAGCATGTTCTTTCTCAAAAGCAGCATACAATGTATTCTACAAATACATAGACGTTATAAGAAAGTCCCAGCAAGACTTGAATCAGGCACGTCAGGTATATACCAAAGGTCTGCTGCAGTGGAAGAAAGGCCAGGCAATGTATCCGGATGCGAACTCAACCATGAGGCTCACTTACGGTACTGTCAAGGGTTATTCTCCAAAGGATGGCGTAATCTACAGATATTACACGACTTTGGACGGAGTGATGGAGAAAGAGGATCCGGACAACTGGGAGTTCGTAGTTCCTGCAAAGCTCAAACAGTTGTGGCAGGAAAATGACTTCGGGGAATATGCTCAGGAGAACGGAAAGATGCCTGTGGCATTCCTAAGCAACAACGACATTACAGGTGGAAATTCAGGAAGCCCGATCATGAATGCAGAGGGTCAGCTCATCGGCCTTGCCTTTGATGGCAACTGGGAGTCAATGAGCAGCGATGTCATGTTCGAGCCGGACCTTCAGAGGTGCATCAATGTGGACATCCGTTACGTCCTCTTCATTGTGGATAAGTTCGGCGGGGCTCGCCACCTTATTGATGAAATGGATATTGTTAAATAGATTTCTCCACGCGCTTCGCTTGGTCGAAATGACATACTTCTGTCATTTCGAGCGAAGTCGGACTCATGTCATTTCGAGCAAAGTCGGACTCATGTCATTTCGAGCGAAGTCGAGAAATCTCTAAATATATAATTCAATGAAACCAAACGAAATAAACAAATGGCTTTTCGAGGTCCAGCACCCGGCTAAGGGCGACAAGAACATAGTGGAGCTCGGAATGGTAGAAAATATTGACATTCAGGATAATAAGGTCACAGTGACCCTTGTATTCAGCAAGCACCGCGACCCTTTGGCAGAATATCTCACCGGAAGCACCAAGGCAGCAATAATCCGCAATGCCCCTCAGGGCACTGAGGTGGAAGTAAAAACCGTGGTCAAAGAAGAAGCGCCGAAGAAAAAACCGGGCCTGGACCTTGGCCTTGAGGAGCTCTCGGATGTAAAACACATCATCAGCATCGCTTCCGGCAAAGGCGGAGTCGGCAAATCAACAGTGGCAGTGAACCTTGCCGTGGCACTTGCACGACTTGGTTACAAAGTGGGCCTTGCCGATGCGGACGTCTATGGCCCGTCAGTGCCTAAAATGACTGCTACAGAAGGACTTATGCCAGATGCTTTCCAGGACGGAGAGAAAGAAGTAATCGTACCTCTGGAAAAATACGGAGTCAAATGGATGTCCATCGGATATTTCGCCTCACCTGAGCAGGCCCTCATCTGGAGAGGCCCTATGGCGTGCAATGCCCTCAAGCAGATGATTCTTCAGGTGCGCTGGGGAGAGCTGGACTTCCTGCTCATAGATATGCCTCCGGGAACAGGCGACATCCACATCAGCCTGGTGCATGACATCCCGATGGAAGGCGCAGTGATTGTCACCACCCCTCAGGACGTAGCCCTTGCAGATGTGGAAAAAGGCGTGAACATGTTCCGCAACAAGAGCGTCGAAAAACCGATTTTCGGCCTTGTAGAGAATATGGCCTGGTTCACACCTGAGGAGCTTCCTGACCATAAATACTACATTTTCGGAAAGGGCGGCGGAGAAAGGATGGCCGAAAAATACGGCATGCCTCTCCTCGGCCAGATTCCGATCGTGCAGAGCATCCGCGAAGGCGGCGACACCGGAGAACCGGCAGCGCTTTCCACCCGTCCCGACGGCATCGCCTTCCTCGAACTGGCACAGAAGGTCATTGAAGCTCTGTAAGCCTGTAACAAGTATCGGAATTTTTTGATAAATTTGCGGCTTTGCAAAACTGATTGATATGGCAGAGAAAAAACCGACCGAGACACCTATGATGAAGCAGTTCTTCGCTGTGAAGGCGGAGCACCCTGAAGCGTTGCTTCTGTTCCGGTGCGGTGACTTTTACGAAACCTATGGTGACGATGCCCTGATTGCCAGCAAAGTGCTTGGAATCGTGCTGACAAAGCGCTCCAATGCTGCGCCGGATGCGATTCCTATGGCCGGTTTCCCCTACCATTCGCTTGATGTTTACCTGCCGCGCCTGGTGCGTTCGGGCTACAAGGTTGCAGTCTGCGACCAGCTGGAGGACCCCAAACTCACCAAGAAGATTGTCAAAAGAGGAGTTACCGAACTCGTGACTCCGGGCATCGCTTTCAACGACCAGCTTCTGCAGCAGAAAGAGAACAACTTTCTTGCAGGTCTGACTTTCCATAAAGACCGTTGCGGTGCTGCCTTCCTGGATGTTTCTACTGGAACATTCCAGCTTGCAGAGGGAAGCATTGATTATATATCAACTCTTTTAGGAACATTCTCTCCGAAGGAAATCCTCGTTCAGAGAGGATGGGAGAAGGGTGTAAAGGAAAAATTCGGAGATTCATGGTACATTTCGACCATGGACGAATGGGCCTTTGTCTATGACAATTCAGTGGAAAAACTCAAGAAACAGCTTGGAGTCGATTCCCTGAAAGGATTTGCCATCGACACTTTCCCACTTGGGATAACCTCTGCCGGAGCCCTGCTCTTCTATCTCGAACAGACACAGCATGTCGGACTGAAAAACATCTGCTCCATATCCAGGATTGACGAAAACAGCTTCGTCTGGATGGACAGATTCACCTTCCGCAACCTCGAAATATTCTCATCCACAGCCGGCAAGGACGGCGTGGCCCTGATAGACGTAATCGACAAATGCTCGTCCCCGATGGGCGCAAGGCTGCTGCGGTCATACCTGGCAATGCCGGTGATGGACCTGAACGAACTTCAGGACAGGTACGACGTCGTGGAACATTTCACGAAGCAACAGGATGACCTGCGCACCCTTCAGGGGCTTATTTCAGATATCGGAGACCTTGAAAGAATCATCTCCCGCGCAGCTGCCGGCAAGATAATGCCGAGGGAAGTGATGCAGCTAAGGCGTGGCCTGAGCCAGACTGCACCTATCATACGCCTGTGCAAGGGACGCTCTGTCGCTCCTCTGGAGGAGATGATGGATTCGATGGCTGATTGCAGCGCCCTTCTGGACTACCTTGGACGCACCATGCACCCGGAAGCGGCTGCGGCAGTGGGCAAGGGGGACGTCATCGCAAGCGGAGTGTCCGGAGAGCTGGACGAGCTGCGCAACATAGCACGTCATGGCAAGGACTATCTCCTTGGCATCCAGCAGCGTGAAATCGAGCGCACCGGCATATCCTCCCTGAAAATCGGTTTCAACTCCGTATTCGGATACTACCTCGAAGTGCGCAACACCTACAAGGACCAGGTGCCTCAGGAATGGATCCGCAAACAGACCCTCGTCAATGCGGAAAGATATATCACCGAGGAACTGAAGGAATACGAGCAGAAAATCCTCGGAGCAGAAGAGAGAATCTATGTGCTTGAATCACAGATATATGCACAGCTTGTTGCAACGATTCAGCAGAATATTTCCTCCATCCAGACCAACTGCCGCATCATAGCCCGGCTGGACACCCTCGCAGGCTTTGCTGACCTTGCCCTCGAACGGAAATATTGCCGTCCGAAAATGAATGACGGCAAGAAAATCAGCATCAAGGCCGGCCGCCACCCTGTCATCGAGACCATGATGGCCCCGGGAGAGGAATATGTGCCGAACGATATCTTCCTCGATGCTGATTCACAACAGATTATAATTCTTACAGGTCCTAACATGGCCGGTAAATCAGCTCTTCTGAGGCAGACCGCCCTCATTGTCCTGCTTGCTCAGATAGGTTGTTTCGTGC
Source organism: uncultured Bacteroidales bacterium (assembly GCA_945874815.1). Classification (GTDB taxonomy): domain Bacteria; phylum Bacteroidota; class Bacteroidia; order Bacteroidales; family UBA932; genus Cryptobacteroides. Next base: position 3,968 of record CAMCIE010000029.1, on the reverse strand, counting down.
CGGCGGATGAAGCCGAAATAGGATATTGTGACAAGATATTCACCCGCGTGGGAGCGTCGGACAACATTTCCCGCGGAGAATCCACATTCATGGTGGAAATGCTCGAAACCTCGATGATCCTGCACAATCTTTCCGAGCGTTCCCTTGTGCTCCTGGATGAAATCGGAAGGGGTACTTCAACCTATGACGGAATGTCGATTGCCAGGGGAATCGTGGAATACATTCATGAATACGGACATGGCGCAAAGACATTGTTTGCCACTCATTATCATGAACTTAACGACCTCGAGACCATATATCCGAGAGTCCGCAACTTCCATATCGCCGTGAAGGAGGTGGGAAAGAATGTCATTTTCCTGCGCAAGCTCGCAGAGGGAGGAGTGGCACACAGCTTCGGTATTCATGTCGCAAGGATGGCCGGCATGCCGCGTCAGGTGATTGATTCCGCCCAGAAGACACTTGACCGTCTGGAGAACGAGGAAGCCTCTTCGTCAAAGAAGCCTGCCATCATAAAGCCGCACAACGTGCGGGAGGGACGCGTGGAGAGCGACGGTTCCCTGCAGTTGTCTTTCTTCCAGCTTGAAGATCCGCTTCTGTTGTCGCTCAAGGAAGATCTGGACTCAGCGGACCTCAACAACATGACTCCCCTTCAGGCTTTCGACCTGCTTCGAAGCATGAAAGAAAAAATGGGACTATAATTAACGAACTTAATTTATATTGAAATGTGTGGAATTGTAGGTTATGTAGGGCATCGTGAAGCATGCCCTGTTTTGCTTAAAGGACTCAAAAGACTTGAGTACCGTGGTTATGACAGTGCCGGAGTGGCAGTCATCAACAAGGACGGCAATCTGAATGTTTACAAATGCAAGGGAAAAGTATCCTCTCTGGAGGAATTCCTTGACGGAAAAGACTATTCCGGCACCATCGGAATTGCTCATACGCGCTGGGCGACCCATGGTGAACCGAGCGACCGGAATGCCCATCCTCATTATTCCCAATCCGGTCAGATTGCTCTGATTCACAACGGAATCATCGAAAATTTCCGCGTTCTGAAGGACGCCCTCATCCAGAACGGCTATCAGTTCAAGAGCAGCACAGACTCTGAAGTTCTCGTAAACCTGATTGAATATATAAGAAAGGAAAATGACTGCGCTCTTTCCGAAGCAATCAGACTAGCCCTCAAACAAGCAGTGGGAGCTTATGCCATAGCAGTTATTGAAAAAGGCAATCCGGACCAGATAATTGCAGCAAGACAGAGCAGCCCTATGGTGATAGGAATAGGCGAAGGAGAGTATTTCCTCAGCTCGGATGCTGCGTCCATCATCGACTACACCAATGATTTCGCCTATCTCAACGACGGGGAGATAGCCATAATCAATAAAAATAAACCACTGGAAATCAAAACGTTGGAAAACGAATCCAGCAATATTGACATCCGTCACCTCGAGCTCTCCATCTCTCAGCTCGAAAAAGGAGGATATCCTCATTTCATGCTCAAGGAGATTCACGAACAGCCGAATACCATCATCGACTGTATCAGGGGACGAATCAACCCGGAGACAGCAGAAGTGAAGCTCTCAGGCGTGGAGCTGAACAAAGACAAGTTCCTTCAAGCCGGCAGAATTATTTTCGTGGCATGCGGTACCTCATGGCATGCTTCGCTCATCGGAGAGCACCTGATTGAGAACCTGTGCCGCATCCCTGTGGAAGTGGAATATGCATCGGAATTCCGTTACAGGAACCCGATTATCCGAAGCAATGATGTGGTCATTGCCGTTTCCCAGTCGGGAGAAACAGCAGATACCCTCGCTGCAGTTGAACTTGCCCGCAAGGCCGGTGCCTTTGTTTACGGTATCTGCAATGCAGTTGGTTCGTCCATCGCAAGGGCCACAGATTCAGGTACTTATATCCATGTGGGACCAGAAATTGGAGTTGCATCGACCAAAGCATTCACAGGTCAGGTCACAGTCATGGCTATGATTGCTCTGGCCATCGCCAAGGAAAAAGGTACCATCAGCACAGAGCGCAGACAGGCAATCGCAAAATCCCTGCTCGAACTGCCCCAGACCATCAAGAAAGTTCTCGAAACGGACAAGATGGTTGCTGACCTTTCGAAAATATTCACCTATGCACACAATTTCATCTATCTCGGCCGTGGATACAACTATCCTACAGCCCTTGAAGGAGCACTGAAACTCAAAGAAATATCATACATCCATGCTGAGGGTTATCCTGCCGCGGAGATGAAGCATGGTCCTATTGCGCTGATTGATGCAGAAATGCCTACTGTGGTGATAGCAGTTCCGGACCATACTTATGAAAAGACTGTAAGCAATATGGAGGAAATAAAGGCACGCGGAGGAAAAATCATCGCCGTGATTGCCCAGGGAGACAGCCATGCGAGAAAGAGTGCGGATTATACCATTGAAATCCCTACTACCGACGAATGCCTGATGCCTGTCATCGTATCCATTCCTCTCCAGCTCATGGCTTATTACATAGCCGTTTATAAGGGACGCAACGTGGACCAGCCACGAAACCTGGCTAAAAGTGTAACCGTAGAATAAAGTGATTATGGCCCTGCTCGAAGTTTGTGCCTCAGATCTGGAAAGTGCAAGAGCCGCCGCTGAAGGAGGTGCGGAAAGAATTGAACTGTGCCGCGATCTGGACAAGGACGGACTAACTCCTTCTGCCGAAGACATTGCGGCAGCTAAGTCCCTTTCCCAGCTCAAGGTCTTTGTGCTGATTCGCTCGCGCGAAGGAAATTTCATATATGATTCTGATGAATTATCCATGATGGAAGAACAGATCATCCGGGCAAGGGAACTTGGAGCGGACGGCATTGTTATAGGTGCCCTCACTCCTGAGGGAGAGGTGGACATGCCGGCATGCCGCAGGCTCATCAATGCCGCGTGGAACCTTCCTGTAACGTTCCACAGAGCTTTCGACCAGGCTTCAGACCCTTTCAGGGCACTTGAGGACATCATCAGCCTCGGATGCACGCGCCTGCTTACTTCGGGGCAGGCAAACACTGCCCTTGAGGGCTGCGAGCTCATCAGCAAGCTCGTTCAGCAGGCTCAGGGCCGCATTATCATCATGCCCGGAGCAGGCGTGAATCCCGGAAATGCGAAGGAAATCCTTCACAGGACAGGATGCACTGAAATCCATTCCTCAGCAAGAAAATCGTCAAATCAAAAACATACTGACCCGGCGACAGTCGCCGCAATACTCGATCATATTTTATGAAAAAGACTACACTCCTCGCCGTTGCAATAGCTGCGGTCCTGTCTGCATCGTGCAGCCGCCAAATGACTTCAGAACAGGCTCTGAACTTTTTGTATTCCTACATGCCACTGCCTGACAGCGTGGATTACAGCAGAGAATTCTTTGCAGAGAATGTTGAACTGTCACTTAAGGCACGCGAAAGCATGGATTGGGGCAGGAGGGTTCCAGAAAGGGAATTCAAGCATTTTGTTCTCCCAGTGAGGGTCAACAATGAGAATCTGGACTCATGCAGAACTGTCTTCTATGAGACTCTGGCCCCGAGGGTCAAGGGAATGACCATGGAGGAAGCTGTTCTTGAAGTGAACCACTGGTGTCATGAAAAGGTGACTTACACCCCGAGCGATTCCCGGACAAGCTCACCTCTTGCCACAATAAAAACGGCAACCGGACGTTGCGGAGAGGAATCCACCTTGCTGGTGGCTGCCCTGCGTTCGATCTGTATCCCGGCCCGTCAGGTCTATACCCCAAGGTGGGCACATACCGACGACAATCATGCCTGGGTCGAGGCCTGGGTGGACGGGAAATGGCATTTCCTAGGTGCCTGCGAGCCTGAGCCGGTGCTGGATCTGGGATGGTTCAATGCTCCCGCCTCACGTGCAATGCTCATGCATACAAGGGTGTTCGGTGCATACGATGGTCCGGAAGATGTGATGAGCCGGACAGACTGCTACACCGAAATCAAT
>CAMCIE010000028.1 GCA_945874815.1 uncultured Bacteroidales bacterium | reverse complement strand
CCCTCACTGACAGAGCCAGAATCTGTAGTGCTACCATTACACCATATCTCAATATATTTCCCCCCTCCCGTCCCCCCCTTGTGGGGGAAGTGGCGACCTTTTCGCCTTTCCGTATTTGCTGGTGCAAATACCCGGCCCGGTCGCGGCCTCTGATGAGGCCTTTTAAACCAACCCTCTCCCTTTTTTGTGGGGGAAGTGGCGACCACTTTCGTTTGGGATTGCAAAGGTAGTAATGTTTTGTGAATCTGCAAACTTTTTTCTATTTTTTTTGCAATTATCTCGATATTGACTCCAACATCTGAGAAAAGTCAACTCCTTGCAGGCCTTATGGACATGATACAAGTCGCTTATCCCAATTCGTCCGGGGAAACCACTAATTTCCGGACAAATCGCGAAAAAAAATACATTTTGTCCGGGAAAACAATCATTTTCCGGACGAAAACGTGAAGTTCAGATTTTTCATTATCTTTGCGGCCGCATAACTTCAGGGCAGGGTGAGAATCCCGATCGGCGGTATAGTCCGCGAGCCGAAAGGCATGAGCCGTTGGAACTACGGCACCGACAGTGTTCCCCGCTTTGTTTAATAGAATCTGCTGATAGCTTACAGGAAAATTGAAGCCTCCTGAGAGCCCGAAAGACTACAAGGGTGTCAGGAGGCCTGAAAGACCCCGAAAGTCAAAAGCCACAAGAGACCGGAAAGGTGCCGGGAGGCCTGAAAGATTCTGAAAACAAGTGAGGTAAGTCTGGATGGAAGAAGACAGCCTTGAATTGTATGCCATAAGTAACAAGTCAAGGTTTTATGAGAACAAAGCACTTTCTTATGGGCATCACAATTCTGATGGCGGCAAGTATTGTGGCCGCCCATGATGCCCGTGCACACGAAAACGATGTGCCATCAGTTTCAGACACCCTCTCAATCCAGGAGGCAGTCATCCAATCCACATTTGCAAGCGTCACGTCCAGCCCGCTGAGGCTGACGACAATCGACGGTGAGAAACTCAGGCAACGCGCAACCGAGCGGACCTATCCCGAGATGCTCCGTGGCATCCCGAGTCTTTATGCCACCTCTGAATCAGGAAGTTACGGCGACGCAAAACTGAACATCCGGGGCTTCGGGCAGGACAACATATCCGTCCTGCTGAACGGAATCCCAATCAGCGGACTCGTGACCGGAAGCATGTACTGGAACAACTGGATGGGCCTTGCCGATGCCACATACGCAGTCCAGATCCAGAAAGGAGTCGGAGCATCCCTCCTGTCGGACGGTTCAGTAGGCGGCTCGGTCAACATCATCACTGAATCGCCTTCAGAGACCTTTTCCGCAGAAGCCGGAGTCCATGGCTCACACTATGGCACGGTCAAGGGATTTGTCAAAATCAGCAGCGGAACCCTCCCGAAGGGATGGGCGGTGAACCTGATGGCATCCTATGTCGGGGGAAACGGCTATGTGGACGCAACAAGGGTGAATTCATTCGCCTATATGCTGAACGTCAGCAAAAAAATAGGGCAGGAACATTCTCTCATTTTCACGGCACTCGGATCTCCGGAAAAACATGAACAGCGAAGCACCCGGCTGAGTCTGGAGGAAGTGGAACAATATGGCCTGAGCTACAGCAAGAACTGGGGCATGAGGGATGGTAAGGCCTTCAACCTGAGCTATAACAACTATTTCAAGCCATATTTCACCCTGCAGTATATATGGGACGGAGATAAAATAAAAATGAAAAACTCCCTCTATCTTGCACTTGCCAGCGGTGGAGGACGATGGAGCGAAAGCAAGGGAAAAAACATCTCATCATTCATGAAGGACGGCCAGATAGACTGGGATGAAGCCATTGCAAATAACCGCAATGACGACGGATCGGCTGTCAACATCCTCAGCCAGTACATGGCAGGACACACTCAGGCGGGAGCCATTTCAACCATGGAATATTCCCTCACGGAGCATTGGACTCTGGGAACCGGCCTGCATGGACAGATCTACTACACATGGGAAAAGGAACAGATCACGGACCTTCTCGGGGCGGATTTCTGGATCGAGGACTATGAAAACAAGTCACTTGCCGGTCTGGCAGGACGCAATCCGATAAAACATGCCGGCGACTATGTCAGGACCGACAACGGCAAGAACATCCACCATGGAACGGCATATATCAGCGCCTCATATTCCTCACGCCGCTTCAACGCCAACATTGGTGCATCCGTCTTCGGAAGCCTTATAAAACGTTGGGACAGATATAATTATGTCGGAGACGACGTCCTCAGCGAAGCAGCAGGAGGCACGGGAGCGAGCGTGAAAGCCGGAGTGTTGTGGAAGATAAACCGTGGACACAGCCTCTATGCCAACGGGGGCTGGTACAGCAGGCTTCCGTACAGCAACGTGTGGTTTTCCTCCGGGAACAATGAAATCACCAGGGATGTCCGCAACGAAAGAAACAGCCTCGGGGAGGTCGGCTGGCGGTGGGTCTGGACAAGCGGCAGCGTCGAACTGACCGGCTATGCAGCGTATTGGAAAAACAAATCCCTGATGTCGGACAAATACAAACAGCTCGACTCCGAAGATACAAGATATATGGTCAGGGGCCTTGACGCCTTCCATTACGGAGCAGAGCTGAGCCTCAGCCAGAATGTGGGCAAGTGGCTTGAAATCAATGCTTTTGCTTCGTTCGGGGACTGGAGGTGGAAAAATGATGTCCAGGCCGTTATCTATGACGATTATTCGGGCCTGGAGATTGGCAAGCTGAATGTATATTGCGACAACCTTCCCGTTGCCGATTCCCCTCAGACTCAGGTGGGTGCATCTGTCGGAGCCAACATTCCTGCCGGATTCCGGATCAGTGCAAACTGGCAGTTCAACGACAGGATGTATGCCGATTTCGACCCTCTGACAAGAACGAATCCGGACGACCGCCAGCCTTCGTACCGCATTCCCGGATATCATCTTTTAGGGGCAAATGTCTCATGGACAGGAAGTTGGAGAGCCTTCGGAAGAGAAGACCGTATTGGCCTTACAATATTCGCTCAGGGAGACAACCTTCTCGGAACCAGGTTCATCGAAAGGGGCAAGGACGGAGCTTCGCATGATGCCGCAAGCTTCCGTGGTTTCTGGGGATTCGGAAGAAACTTCTCCTTCGGGGCCCGGTTCAGATTCTGAGGATGGACGGGACGGCCAAGGCCCGTACACGCTAAATTTCAATCAGAGGGCTGCGTGACAGAGTCCAGGCCACAACCCCCACGGACAGGACTCCTGCTGCGATTAAAGTAAGTTTAGAGACTCCGATAAGAAAAGCAAGAGCGAAAAGGACGACGCAGATGATGCAATCCAGGCTTATGGTCAGGATTGCACATATGCGGTAATAACGCTTGAGCCTTTTTTTGAATTCCAGGATAAGTTCGGCCATTCCCCCGTCCTCTGCCGACATGCTTGCCGGGGTCGGAAGCAGGTCCATCTGCCTTATGAGCTCTTCCATGAATTCCTTGCTGTCAGCAGAATGTACCTTGTTCTCTTGCATAAATTTCCTGATATCTTTATCTGTCATAATCCGAATGTTTTTCAAGATATGTTTTCAAATGGCCCCTTGCCCTGGAAAGGTGGCTGCGGATTGTGCCGGAGGGCATCCCCGTGATTGATTCTATGTCCTTTATGGACTTGTCCTCCATATAAAAAAGGAGGGTGACGGCTTTTTCCTGATCCGAAAGGCCTTCGATGGCAAGGTACAGGGCTTCGTTTGCAAAACGCTTGTCCGAGCCGGTATCATCGTCAATCTTTTCACATGCAGACTCTATCGGAACGTCGTCGGAGCGATTGCGTGCCTTACTGTCATAGAAGCAGTTATATGCAATCCGGAACAGCCATGTGGAAAATTTCGACCGGCCCTCGAATCTTTCGAAACTGAGGTAGGCCTTCAGAAGCGCCTCCTGTGCAAGGTCGTCCGCACGGAACGAATCTCCTTCACACAACAGGCAGAGGAACCGCCTGAGCGGCTCCTGCTCCCTTGAAATCTCCTGTATGAACTGCTCCCTTGTCATAGGTCAGTGTCACTTGTTACCGCTCTCCTTTTCGCGGAGCTCTGCATCCATCTCCGCTTTAAGATTCTGTTTACCAAGCACATAGACAACGATATGCCCGATACCGATAGCACTGAAGATTACTCCGCAGAGCATGAATACAGGGAAGCCTACATTTGCAGTGTCGCCCAGAATGCCTACTGCTGAGAGCACTATCATTGCCACTCCCATGATTGTGAACACTGCCGCCACCTGAAGTTTTTCAAGCAGAACCATCTTGATTGTTTTAAGATTCTTGCTTTGTTTTGGGGTAATAAGCAATTCCGGGTCAATTTGCTGCCCATTTTCGAGTGCTTTGAGAAGGACCTCGGTTTTTTTGTCTATGCTTCTGCTTTTTGTCCTTGTTTCAAGCCAGACAATCATTATCGGCAGCACCACGCAAATGCCAATGGGAACCAACATTTCAAAAAATGTTTCCATAATCAATAACTTTAATTAAACTTTCAATTTTGCATATTAGACTGCCCCGGACGACAGAATGTTGCAGAAAATGCAAGATATTACGAGGATAGAAAAAATCCGGCCATATTGAATGACGGATGGAAAATGGAAACAACCGAGGAATCAGATAAATGTGGAAGATTCCTAAAGGAGACCTTCGGGAATATTGATGATAATTTCCTGATATTCAGGATCAACTGAAAGAATCAAGTCCTCATGCAGAGGGACCATCATTGGCTCTCCATCCACATTGACTTCGATGCATGGATTGCCTGGGATATCAACATAATCGGTGATTTCTCCGACCTGCTCCACTTCCTTGATTTCTCCCTTCTTTGAAATTTTGGCTGGTTTGAGAAGCGTCCAGCCGATGAGGGCTTCGAATCCGTCCTCTTCAATTGACAGCTCAGGCAAAGATGACTCCTTTATATATATAGGCTTGCCTACAAGCTCTTCCGCGTCATCAAATGTGCGGATATCAGTAAGATGTACAAGGGCTTTGGCATTGCCGCGCCTTGTCATTGATTCAATGAAAAAAGGAACCGGGAGTCCATCAAAAATGATGAAAACCGGTTCCTCTAAGTCGATATCTTCAGGATCAATGCCGCGGAAACCCATTACGATTTCCCCGTCAGTGCCATTGGATTTCAACACTGATGCTATCTGAGACAGGTCGTCAACCAAGGACAAGCCTTTATTTGCCATACCTGCCATAAGAGACTAGGCCTCAGTGTTCTCAGCAGCCTCAGCGGCAGCAGCTTCCTGAGCAGCTTTCTCTGCAGCAGCAGCCTCAGCGGCAGCACGAGCAGCCTCTTCAGCCTCAGCTTTCCTCTTGGCAAGAGCCTCAGCTCTCTCCTGATTAACCTTCATCTCAGCCTCAACTGCAGCTTTAGCTTTTGCAGCAGCGTCTTTGCTGAGACCTTCTTTCTTCGCGTTGATCTTTGCAGTCTTCTCTGCTTTCCAAGCCTCGAATTTCTTGTCAGCCTGCTCCTGAGTGAGAGCGCCTTTTGCTACACCGCCCTGGAGGTGTTTCTTGAGAAGAACACCCTCGTAAGAAAGGAGGCGTTTTGCAGTAAGGGTAGGCTGAGCACCTACGTTAAGCCATGCAAGAGCCTTCTCGCTGTCGAGAACGATGGTTGCAGGGTTTGTGTTTGGATTGTAAGAGCCGATCTGCTCGATGTAACGACCGTCGCGAGGTGCGCGAGAGTCAGCCACAACAATGTGGAAGAATGCGAAATTCTTCTTACCGTGGCGCTGAAGACGAATTTTAACAGCCATTGTAAATCTGTTTTGAATTGTTAATAAATACCTAATATTTTCCTTCTCGAGGAAAAGCGCGCAAATATATTGAATTTTTCCTATATTTGCAACCGCACACATTAAAACAGAACAAATATGGTAAATAAAATTTTCACGTTAATCCTTGGCGTGATTCTGCCAGGTGTCATTTCCTTTGCTCAAGACAATACATCTGCAGATAATATTATAGGTACATACAATGCCATTCATCAGGGAGAGGAGTCTAAAGTAAGGATTACCCGCGAAAATGGCGGGACATTCATGGCTCAGATTATTTGGGTGAAGAACAGGACGGACGAAAACGGCAATGTTAGGCTTGATGAGAAGAATCCGGACAAATCTCTGAGGCATGTCCCATGTGATGAGATTGTCATTTTTACCGGTTTGAAATACAATCCCGACAAAAAACAATGGGACGGAACGAAAATATATGACCCGACGCGTGGCATAAGGGCTAACCTTGTATGCAGATTCGAAGACGAGGGAGTCTTGCGCGTAAAGGGATCGTTGCTGGGATTTTCACAATCATTCTACTGGAAAAAGACGGAATAAACGTGCGGATGCGAAAAAATTTCAAAAAAAATCAGAAAAAGTTTGCAGTTTAAAAATTTTGTCGTACTTTTGCAATCCCAAAACGAAACAAGACTGACAAGCGGATGTGGCGAAATGGTAGACGCGCTACTTTGAGGGGGTAGTGGGAGTTTTCCTGTGCGAGTTCGAGTCTCGCCATCCGCACCAAAAAAGAGGGTAACCAAGTTGGTTATCCTCTTTTTTGTGATATTATCTGGCTGATAAATGGCGGAGAAGTGCAAGATAATCCGTAACTTTGTGCGTTTGTTTGATTTTGGAATTATTATAAATAAAAATATATGAACAACAAAGCATGGATTATGGCAATCGCACTTATGGCGGCAGCCTGCAACAATCAGCCGGCACAGGAGAAGGTTCCGGCAATCGACCTGACAAATATTGACACTACCGTGGCACCGGGAGAGGATTTCTACACATACGCAACGGCCGGATGGCAGAAAAATCACCCGCTGAAGAAAGAGTTTTCCCGTTACGGTTCGTTCGATATCTTGCGCGAGAACAATGAAATACGTCTCAACGAACTTTTCAAGGGACTGACCGACCTTAAGACAAAGGAAGGAAGCGTGGAGCAGAAGATTGCTGACCTTTATACCATGGGGCTCGATTCTCTTCGCCTCAACAAAGAAGGCGCTGCGCCTGTCCTGCCTTACCTTCAGGAACTTGAGGCTGTCTGCGATGCGGAAAGTTTTGCAAAGGCAATAGGTCAGATGGGGCTCTATGGAGAGGAAGGAGCCTGGGGCACGGGAGTGGACGCCGACCTGATGGACAGCAACAACAATGCGCTCTATCTGGCGGAAAGCGGACTTGGCCTGGGTAACCGCGACTATTATCTCAATGAAGAAAATGCTGCCCTCCGCGAGGGATATGTGGCATTTCTGACCAAAGCATTCAGCCTTGCAGGATATGAAGATGCCGCCACAAGAGCAAGGAATGCGATGGATTTCGAGATGGCTATCGCAGTTCCATACTGGTCAATGGTGCAGCAGAGAAACTACGAGGCCATGTATAACCCGATGTCTTTCAATGAGATATTCACAGCCTACCCTAATCTTCATCTGGACGTTTTCTTCGAGCAGCTGGGCATTGAGCCGCAAGAGAAAGTCATCGTCATGCAGCCATCATATTTCGAGGCGCTCAACAATATCGTATCATCGACAGACGGTGCAGTACTCAGACATTATCTTCAGGCAAACCTGCTCAGTTCAGCATGCGGAAGCCTGAGTGACGATTTCTACGAAGCATCATTCGAGTTCTTCTCAAAGCAGATGTCCGGAATCCAGGAGCAGAAACCTCGTTGGAAGAGAGCCATGACTGTACCTAACAGCATTCTCGGAGAAGCAGTCGGACAGATGTATGTAAAGAAATACTTTCCTGAGAAGGACAAACAGAGAATGCTTGAAATCGTCAAGAATATCCAGGCAGGACTCGGCCAGAGAGTTGCAGCGCTCGACTGGATGAGCGATGTGACCAAGGCCAAGGCTCAAGAAAAACTCTCTTCATTTACCGTGAAGATCGGCTATCCTGACAAATGGAAAGATTATTCATCGCTGTCAATCAATCCCGAGAACAGCTATTACGAGAATCTGCGTGCCGCATCACGCTGGTACACAGAGGATAACCTCGCAAAAATAGGAAAACCGGTTGACAAGACAGAATGGGGAATGAGCCCTCAGACCGTGAATGCATATTACAACCCGACCACAAATGAGATTTGCTTCCCTGCAGGTATTCTCCAGCCACCTTTCTACAATTCGGATGCAGACGATGCTGTGAATTATGGAGCAATCGGAGTGGTAATCAGCCATGAGATGACCCATGGATTTGACGACCAGGGACGTCTTTTCGACAAGGACGGCAACATGAACAATTGGTGGACAGACGAGGATGCAGAGGCATTCAAGGCAAAGGCACAGGGCCTTGTTGACCAGTTCAATCAGATTGAGATTCAGCCTGGCCTTATGGCAAACGGAGCTGCAACCCTTGGAGAGAATATCGCAGACCAGGGCGGACTCAGGATTGCTTACACCGCTCTTCAGAACTCGTTCAACGGTAAACATCCAGAGCCAATCGACGGATTCACTGCCGAGCAGCGCTTCTACCTTGCCTATGCTACACTTTGGGCACAGAACATCACACCTCAGGAAGAGCAGAGGCTGACACTTCTGGATGTCCACTCACTCGGACGCAACCGTGTGAATGCCACTCTGAGAAATATCGACACTTTCTTCGAGGCATTCGGAATAAAAGAAGGAGATGCAATGTATCGTCCTGAATCTGAAAGAGTTATAATTTGGTAATCTTATGGACAGAAGAGATTTTTTGAGGTTGTCGGCAGCCGGACTGATTGGTCTGAGCATAGGACCGGCAGCCGATGCAGCTGAATCACTCAGTGGGAAAAAAGGCAAACGTGGCAAGCGTTCGAAGGATGGCAGCTATTCCGTGATTATCCTTGGCGACACCCATTACGACACCGCACCTGACACATATTATCATACAGGATATTCCGATCCGAACCCGACAAGGGAGGCCAACCATCGCAAGGAGTTTGCGAGAAATGCCGAAATGTGGGCTGACAGATGTCCGAGGCTGGTCAAAAGAGCTGCCTGCCTTGTGGATGATAACACCAAACTTGTTTACCAGACCGGAGACATCATCCAGGGCGACACCTCCGGAGTGGATGCACAGGCAAAGATGCTTTCTGATGCTTTCGAATATCTTAAAGAAGCCATGGGAGCCGCACCTCTTGTGACTGTCGCGGGAAATCACGACCTCAGGGGCAAGAAGGACTCCGAGGCCCGTGAAGGTTACAAGAAATTCATGCCTGAGAGGCTTTCAAAGGAGCTCGGCACCGAGGTAGAGGGGCTGGATTTTGCCTTCCGCATCGGGCCGGATGCCTTCATAGCAGTGAATTTCAACAAGCCGGACGACGAGACCGTGAAAAGGCTTCTCAAGGAAACTGAGGGTGCGAGATACACGTTCATCCTTTGCCACGCACCGGTTTTCCCTTATGACGGAAGCAAATACAGCAACTGGTACTACCACGGCAAGGACAAGGATAATACTGCAAGGAATACGATGCGTGAGCTTTTTGCAAAACGCAACGTAATAGTGCTTTGCGGCCACACCCATTCCACCGAATTCCTTGATTGGTACGGTGACGGAGGAAGGATTACCCAGATGACTATGAACAGCGTGTGGAAGGACGAGGCTACCGGCCAATACAATGTCATGGCCGAGGGAATTGAAGGCTATGGTGCAATCAGCGGAAGCGAACTTTTCGATGAGTTCCGTCCGGGTGTGAAAGGCTATTCATACGCCCGTTCAGCAGGATGCTACAAGATGAATGTCAGCGACGAGGGCATTACCGTTGATTTCTATGCCGGAGACTCTACCCGTCCGTCAGCGCATTTTGTTCTGAGATAGCAGAACTATTCCAAATAATATTATTGAACTTCACGTTTTTGTCCGGGAAATGATTGTTTTCCCGGACAAAATGTATTTTTTTCGCTATTTGTCCGGAAAATAGTGGTTTCCCCGGACGAATTGGGATAAGCGACTTGTAGCATGTCAATAAGGCCTGCAAGGAGTTGACTTTTCTCAGATGTTGGAGTCAATATCGATATAATTGCAAAAAAATGACTAAAGACGAATTTGATTACTATTTGAATAAGTTTCAAAATTGATTAAATAAGACTGAAGTGATACTTCATTGATATTCCCGGCAAATTGTCGGGAATATTTGTTTTTATAATTATCACATAGTTACATCATTTTTTCGTAACTTTGTGGCTTTGGAGAGATTTCTCCACGCGCTTAGTATCCGACTGCCGTCGGCTGCTCGCTGCAAAAGCCCACCGGGCTGTTTGCTGACCGCTCACGAGGTCGAAATGACAAAAATTTCGAACGTAATGCA
>CAMCIE010000027.1 GCA_945874815.1 uncultured Bacteroidales bacterium | reverse complement strand
ATACTTATCGGCAACCGTGAGAAAGTTCTTGCGTATGCCGCTGAACTCGGTTTGAAAAACATTGACAAGGCCACAATCATAGACCCTGCTACAAGCGAGAAAACAGAAGAATACATCCAGCTGCTTTTCCAGCTGCGTCAGAAAAAAGGAATGACACTCGAAGTTGCACGCAAGACCGTGCTTGAAAACCCTCTCTACTTCGGATGCCTCATCATCAAGAGCGGTGATGCAGACGGACAGATAAGTGGAGCCCTTTCAACCACCGGAGACACCCTCCGTCCTGCCCTTCAGATCATCAAATGCGCTCCGGGCATCTCATGCGTCAGCGGTGCAATGCTCCTTATTACCCAGACTCCTCAGTATGGCGAGGAAGGCGTGCTTGTAATGGGAGACATTGCCGTGACACCTATGCCTGATGCGGCACAGCTTGCACAGATTGCTGTCTGCACGGCTCAGACTGCGAAAAGCGTCGCAGGCTTTGAGGATCCGCGAGTAGCCATGCTTTCATTCTCTACAAAAGGCTCTGCAAAACACGAAGTTGTTGACAAAGTCGTTGAAGCTACCCGTCTTGCAAAAGAGCTTGATCCAAGCCTCAAGATTGACGGGGAACTTCAGGCTGATGCTGCACTCGTTCCTTCTGTCGGCGCCAAGAAAGCTCCGGGCTCTGAGATTGCCGGAAAGGCAAACGTTCTCATCGCACCTAACCTTGAGGTGGGAAACATAGGTTACAAGCTTGTTCAGCGTCTTGGCAATGCTGACGCGATTGGTCCTATCCTTCAGGGTATTGCACGTCCTGTGAACGACCTCAGCCGCGGATGTTCCGTTGACGACATCTATAAGATGATTGCCATCACTGCCTGCCAGGCCATGGATGCAAAATAATCATTCCCGCTTAGTTTATTAAGGCTGACACAAAGTCTGACATTCCGGCGTCCGAAGGACGTAGCCGAGAGATTTCAAGGACTTTATGTCAGCCCTTATTTTGTTAAATTAATATAAAAAACAAGAAAAAATTTCGTATTTGAAAGAAAATAAGTAATTTGCGCAAATTTTATCCGGATGAATAAAGTAGAGTTATTCAATTTTATAAATGACAACCATATCTTCGAAGAAAGCGGCAACATGTTCTTTGTCGTTGACGAAGAACTTCAATTACACTATATTGCCTTTAATCCAGTCGATACCAGTGTCAAACTTTGCATAGGCGATTTCCTCAAATGTTCAAATGCCATTTCCTCCTCTGACGGGTGTGGGTGTCATCAGAACTGCACTAAATGCAATCTCAGAGGCACGGTGGAAGAAAGCATGCGTGAAATGAAAAAGATGGAGGCAGACGTTTCCATGCTTCTTAAGAACAATCAGGATTATTACGCTCACGTGATTTCAACCCCTTTCATTGATAACGAAAAGAAATTCAGTATAGTACTGCTTCTTGACAGGACTTCACGCCAGCGTGAGCTGATGCTTGAAAGAGTTTTCTGTCATGACCTTCTCAATCTTTCCGGTGCTCTCAACGGCCTTCTCGACACCATGGAGCAATCTGAGTCGGATGAGATACGAGGGGTACTGAAGAGCATATCGTCGCAGATGATGGAAGAGATCAAAGCCCAGAGAGACCTTATCTATGCCATCAACGGATTGCTCAAGCCCAAAATGGAAGTGTTCAGGGCAAACGCCGTCCTGGATTTTGTCAAAGGCAGCCTCTGTCAGATTGCAAGCGACATGTTCAATGTGAACATCATCATCGACTCGAACCTGGCCGACGAGCAGGTGGAATCAGATAAAGTCCTGATCAACAGGGTTATTCACAATATGGTGAAGAATGCTTGTGAGGACAATGCTGCAGGGGACGTCATCGTCAGGGCAAGAGCTGAAGACGATGCCATAGTCTTTTCTGTACACAATGATGCCGTGATGTCACTTGACACCAAGAGCAAGGTGTTCATCCAGGGAAACACCACCAAGAAACAGGGTCACGGACTGGGCACATACAGCATGAAGCTCATAGGCGAGAATTACCTCGGAGGCAAGGTATATTTCAAATCTGAGGAAAACTTCGGAACAGAGTTTTATTTTGAACTTCCCAAAGCTAATCTATGAGGCTGCACAGATTAGCCTTGGCCCTCATATTCATCGCTGCCGTTGCCTGCTCAAGAACAAATCCAGATAAAAAGATATTGTTCACCACATCCGGTCAGTCGGATGTCCCGTACCGTATTCCTGCACTCGGGGCATTCGGTGACGGCACTCTCATAGCCATTTCAGACTACAGACCCTGCAGGGCAGACATAGGCTATGGCAGGGTTGACCTTCATGTAAGACACTCCCGGGATAACGGTTATAACTGGTCTGAAGAAGCAGTTTTGCTGGAAGGCAGCGGAATTGAAGGAGCAGTGGACTGCGGATTCGGTGATGCTGCCATAGTTTGCGACTCAGAAAGCGACGAAGTGCTTGTCATTATGGTGTGCGGACATACCGTATATTATGCAAAGACTACCACAAGGCAGAATCCCAACAGGATGGCCGTTCTCAGGAGCCATGACAAGGGAAAGACTTGGGAGCCGTGGAAAGAAATCACCGAGGAAGTATATTCCCTTTTTGACGACAGCCTGAACGGGCCCGTCCAAAGTTGTTTTGCCACATCAGGAAAGATTCTCCAGAGCCGGATAATCAAAAACGGAGACTATTACCGAATCTACGTGGCTCTCTGTGCCCGTCCCTATGGAAACAGAGTCATATTCAGCGACGATTTCGGGCGCTCATGGAAGCCACTCGCGGGGGCGGATGCACTCCCTGTACCGTATGGCGACGAAGCCAAATGCGCTGAACTCCAGGACGGCAGCATCATCCTCAGCAGCAGGGTTTACGAAGGGAGATATTTCAATATATTCAAATATTCATCCCCTGAAGGCATTGCCGAAGGGGAAGGAAGCTGGGGACAGGCCGCATTTTCCGGAAAGGACAACAAAGGATGCTATGTTCAGGACAATTCCTGCAACGGAGAGCTGCTCATCGTCCCTGCAGAAAGAGTGAGTGACGGACAGAGGGTAAGCCTTGCCCTTCAGTCCGTTCCCATTGGCCCTCAAAGGAAAAACGTGAGCATATATTATAAGGAAGTGCCTGATTCGTCCGACATTCCTGAAGGATGGACCGCTGACGACCTGGCATCCGGCTGGAAAGACCTGTTCGTTGTCAGCAACCTTACATCGGCTTATTCTACGATGGTCATGCAGAAAGGGGGGCTGATCGGATTCCTCCTTGAAGAGAGCATAAATTCCTCCAACAACGGATATAATATTGTATATCAAACATTTACCATACCACAAATTACGGATGGTAAATATAGATATTCTAAATAATTACACAGTCCGGTATATTTTTTTGCCCCGTATCGGTACAGTAACCGAAATTATTTCTTAAATTTGTCCGATTTTTTTCAAAATCGACAGGACAGAATAAAAAGGTATAAACTATGGAGAACTTATCAGAAGGACTACAGCTGATGCTGATAGGAATGGTGACGGTTTTCACCATTCTTTTGATTGTTATCTACGGCAGCAAACTTCTCATTGCTGCAATCAACAAATTCGCTCCGGAGCAGCCGAAAGCACCTGCCAAAAAGGCAGATGATGCGCCGGTTGCTGTATTGGAAGCCGCTGTGAGCCAGCTCACTGGCGGTAAGGGTCGTATTGTAAAAATAACAAGAATTTAATATGAAAGAGATTAAACTCAGCCTTGTTTTCAGGGACATGTGGCAGAGTGCCGGCAAGTATCAGCCAAGAGTTGACCAGCTTGTCAAAGTCGCTCCTGCAATCATCAGAATGGGATGTTTCGACCGTGTGGAAACCAACGGAGGCGGATTCGAACAGGTAAACCTCCTTTATGGAGAAAATCCGAATATTTCAGTACGTGAGTGGACCAAGCCTTTCCATGAGGCCGGAATCCAGACACACATGCTCGACCGTGCTCTCAATGCTTTGCGTATGAGCCCTTGCTCAAAAGACCTGCGCAAGCTTTTCTATAAAGTCAAAAAGGCACAGGGCACCGACATCACAAGAATTTTCTGCGGACTCAACGATGAGAGAAACGTCATTCCTTCAATCACTTACGCCCACGAGGCAGGAATGATTGCACAGGCAGCCCTCTGCATCACCCACTCCCCTATCCACTCTGTTGATTATTATGTTGCCCTCGCAAAGAAATATATCGACGCAGGGGCCGATGAAATCTGCCTCAAGGACATGGCCGGCATCGGCCGTCCGGCTTCACTCGCAAAAATAGTTGAAGGCATCAAGGCATATAAGAAAAATATCATCATTCAATACCATTCACACGCCGGTCCCGGTTTCAACATGGCTTCAATCCTCGAGGTCTGCAAGGCCGGATGTGACTATGTTGACGTCGGAATGTCTCCGCTTTCATGGGGAACCGGACATGCTGACGTAATCGCTGTCATCGAAATGCTCAAAGATGCAGGATTCAAGGTCAAGGATGTGAACATGGAGGCTTATATGGAAGTTCGTACCATGATCCAGGAGATGTGCGACGACTTCCTCGGATATTATATTCCTGAGCTCAACCACGTGAACAACTCACTGCTCATCAAACCTGGTCTTCCGGGCGGAATGATGGGTTCACTGATGACAGACCTCGAAGAAAACCTTGCCCAGCTCAACAAATGGAAGGCAAAGAACAATCAGGAGCCACTCACTACAGACCAGCTTCTGGTAAAACTCTTCGATGAGGTTGCCTATGTATGGCCGAAGGTCGGCTACCCTACCCTTGTGACTCCGTTCTCGCAGTATGTGAAGAATCTGGCTCTCATGAATGTAATCCAGATGGAGAAAGGCAAAGAGCGCTGGAGCATGATCGGTGACAATATCTGGGACATGATTCTTGGTAAATCCGGAAAGCTCGCAGGCCCTGTGGCACCTGAACTGGTGGAGCTTGCAAAATCCCAGGGACGCGAATTCCTTGCAAACGACCCTCAGGACAATTATCCTGACTGCCTCGACAGCTTCCGCGAAAAGATGAAGGCTCAGGGCTGGGAACTCGGTCAGGATGAGGAAGAACTCTTCGAATATGCAATGCATCCTACTCAGTATGAGGCATATAAGAGTGGCAAGGCTAAGGCTGATTTCCTTGAGGATCTCGCCAAGAGGAAGGCTGAGAAGAACGCTCCGGCTGCCTCTGCAATGCCTTCCGTAATCACTGTCAATGTAAACGGACAGAACTACAAGCTCGACATCGCATACGGTGACGCAGTGCCAGCTGCAACTGAGGCTGCTGCCTCTGCAGCCCCTGCCGGTGCCGGCGAAGACATCATTGCTCCGCTTTCAGGCAAGTTCTACCTCACCAAGGAACCGGGAGAGCAGGCAAAGAAAGTCGGCGATGCTGTCAAGAAAGGTGAGACTCTCTGCTATATCGAGGCCATGAAGGTCAACAATGCAATCAGTGCAGAGTTTGACGGAGTTATCACTGCAATCTGTCTTTCAAACGGAGATTCAGTCGATGAGGATGATGTAATCTTCAAGGTTGCAAGAAGCTAAGGAGGAACGATATGAACGGATTTACAGAAATACTCGACAGGCTCTATCACATGACTGCGATAAGCAGCATCATTGAGCAGCCGTCGTTCATCCTGATGTATCTGATTGCTTTCGGTCTTCTTTATCTTGGTATCGTCAAGAAATATGAGCCCCTTTTGCTGATTCCCATTGCATTCGGCGTACTTATCGCAAACTTCCCGGGCGGAGACATGGGCGTGGTCCAGGCCGATTCAATGGGATATGTCACTCTGGCGGACGGTTCCAGACAGATTATATGGGACATGCCTTTGCATCAGATAGCGCATGAGTTCGGTATAATGAACTACCTCTATTATGCCCTGATTAAGTCAGGCCTTCTCCCACCGATTATCTTCATGGGTGTAGGTGCGCTGACTGATTTCGGTCCTATGCTCCGAAACCTGAAACTTGCTATTTTCGGTGCTGCTGCCCAGATGGGCATCTTTGCAGTGCTCATCGTCAGTCTTCTCCTTGGTTTCACTCCGCAGGAGGCTGCTTCACTGGGTATCATCGGAGGTGCTGACGGTCCTACTGCAATCTTCACTACAATCAAGCTCGCTCCTCATCTTCTCGGTCCTATCGCCATCGCAGCATACAGCTACATGGCTCTCGTACCTGTGATCATTCCTTTGGTAGTGAAGCTTCTTTGCACGAAGAAAGAGCTGACTATCAACATGAAAGAGCAGGACAAGCTCTATCCTGAGAAGAACGAGATCAAGAATATGAGGGCTGTGAAGATTATCTTCCCGATTGCTGTAACAACAATCGTAGCCATCTTCGTTCCGTCTGCAGTTCCGCTTGTCGGCATGCTTATGTTCGGTAACCTGATTAAGGAAATCGGTTCTGACACTGAAAGGCTTTTCCAGACAGCAAGCAACGGACTGATGAATGCGGCAACCATCTTCCTCGGTCTGTGCGTGGGTGCAACCATGACAGCTGACGCATTCCTCAACTTCCAGACCCTTGGTATCGTTGTCGGAGGATTCTGCGCATTCGCCCTCAGTATCGCCAGCGGTATCTGCATGGTGAAGATCTGGAACCTGTTTGCCAAGAAGAAAATCAATCCGCTCGTTGGAGCTACAGGTCTTTCAGCCGTGCCTATGGCAAGCCGTGTCTGCAATACCATCAGCACGAAATATGATCCGAAGAACCATGTGCTGAACTACTGCATGGCATCCAACATTGCCGGCGTCATCGGCTCTGCAGTAGCAGCCGGTGTGCTCATCTCATTCCTCGGATAGATTTTTGCATGCCCTGGTCTGCCAGTTCTGCAGAAAAGAGGTTCTATCCTTTAATGATGAAATATCTTGCCTCCTATGGTTTACGTATTCATGGCCATAGGAGGCATTTTTTGATGATACTCCGAATGCCCGTCCACTTTCTCTCGGACGGCGATGCCCCCTGCATTTGCCCTGACACTTTATCTGTATGGCGCCTCATCATCGGAGCACCGCAATGTCATGCCGGCTTATGCCCTCCAGTGGAAAGCGATGATAACAGCAAAGGCCAATCACTGCCTTGAATATGATATCGGAATTGCCCCGCACTGTGACTCTTCACACCCGATGTATTGCTTGTAGAAATTCAAGAGCGGTTTCGGAGGTGACATCTTCCACCAGCTCGTATGTTGGGACTATCCTGTCGATGAAGAGAAATATAAATTCTATTCAGCTTACGAACTGAACAGTCAGGGGTATTACCGATAAAATATTGATGGTTTATTAAGGCTTGCCGGGTTATTCCAGTCGAACTTTTTTTTCTATATTTGCGGCGGAAAACTCGAAAAGGAGAAGGTTCGTGAGGAATAAATTCATATATGCTTTTCTCCCGCTGTTGTTCATCTGGTACATCGGCGGGGTGTCTTTGTTTCCTCATACTCACATAGTTGACGGTGTCAGCATCGTCCATTCGCACCCCAATCCTGACGCCGAACATCAGGATGAAGACGAGTTCCTTACAATCCAGATGCTGTCCCAGTTCCAGTCTTGCGGGGCCGGTGAGGGTGTTCATCTTCCTGAGATTTTCCAGCTGCTGATTTCCGAATATCGCGGCATCAGGGATATTTCTCTGTCTATCAATAAGTTCTATAGGTATTTTGGGCTACGTGCACCTCCTGTTTCCTAGATTTCTCGACTACCTGGAGTTGCATGGATTTCTCGACTCCCTTCGAACGCTTTAAATGTGTCATCTCGACTTCGTGAGCGGTCAGCAAACAGCCCGGTGGGCTTTTGCAGCGAGCAGCCGACGGCAGTCGGACACGAAGCGAATGGAGAGATCTACATTATAATAACCCCAAACCAATCCACTGGAGGTTCAATCCCCCTCCAGCAGATTATCATAGAACATACACAAATGAAAAGAATACTCCTAATTATATTGGGGGCATTATGCCCCGTGCTATCCATGATGGCAGATGACAAAACGGTGGAATCGAATATCCACGGCCATGTCATTGATAAAAAAACCGGCGAACATATTCCATATATTTTCATAAACCTCAAAGGAACAACCATTTCCACGACCAGCGCCTCCAGCGGGCATTACCATCTCGAGCACCTTCCGGAGGGAAAATTTATCATTCAGGCATCGGGAATCGGGTGGAAGACGGTGTCCAAAGAGATAACGGTCGTTGAGGGTAATACCTTGGAAATCAATTTCCTCCTTGAGGAAGACAATATTCAGCTCGACGGCGTAGTGGTCTCAGCAAACCGCAGCGAAATCACAAGGATGATGGCTCCAACTCTCGTAAATGTTGTTGATATGGGGACTTATGAGCGTGTCAATGCGACTTCACTTTCTCAGGGTCTTGCCTTCCAGCCAGGTGTCCGCGTTGAAAACAACTGCCAGAATTGCAGCTATCAGCAGGTTAGGATAAATGGTCTGGAAGGGCCTTATACACAGATACTTATAGACTCAAGACCTGTATTCAGCGCCCTTGCCGGAGTATATGGAATTGAACAGATTCCGGCCAATATGGTGGACAGGGTCGAAGTGATGAGAGGTGGTGGCTCCGCGCTTTTCGGGTCTTCGGCCATTGCGGGAACCATAAACATAATCACTAAGGAACCAGCCAGGAATTCGGCCTTCGCATCACATACCATCAGCAGCATCGGGGGCACTTCCGCCCTTGACAACAACACTTCACTCAACGCCTCCCTTGTCAGCGACGACAACAAGATGGGGATAGCCATATTCGGGCAGGTCAGACACAAGGACGGCTACGACAGCGACAGGGACGGATTCACCGAGCTGACAAAGTTGAAATCCCAGACCCTCGGCCTGCGGGGATACATCAAGACCGGTGTCTATAGCAAGATTACGGCAGAGTACCACCATCTGCATGAGTTCAGGAGGGGCGGCGACAACCTCCACCTTCCTCCTCACGAGGCGATGATTGCCGAGCAGGTGGAGCACGGCATCAACACCGGGAGCCTACGTTTCGACTGGTTCTCTCCGAACGAACGCCACAGATTGAGCGCTTTTGCTTCTGCGCAGCACATCGCGAGGGAGAGTTACTATGGTGCCGGACAGGACCCGAATGCTTATGGCCGCACGAAGGATCTGACCTGGATGGCCGGTGCACAATATATCTACAAGTTCAACAAGTGCTTGTTCATGCCCTCTGACCTGACTGTCGGGGCGGAGTACAATGAAGACTACCTCAATGACAATATGTGGGGCTATGGTCGTGTTACTGAGCAGGTTGTGAGAGTTGGAAGCCTTTATGCCCAGAACGAGTGGAAGAATGCAAGGTGGAGTTTCCTTCTTGGAGGAAGGATTGACAAGCACAGTCTGGTGGAAGGTGTCATTTTCAGCCCGCGTGTGAATCTTAGGTATAATCCGGTGCGGGATATAAACCTGAGGGCCAGTTATTCGTTCGGTTTCCGTGCTCCGCAAGCCTTTGACGAGGACCTGCATATTGACAATGTCGGTGGCATCGTGTCCATGATTCGTCTGGCAGATGGGCTGAAGGTGGAGAAGTCTCAGAGTGTGAGCCTGTCGGCGGATATGTATCATTCCTGGGGGCAGTGGCAGGGCAATCTGCTTGTGGAGGGTTTCTATACGGATTTGTCGGATGTGTTTGCTCTGACCGAAATCGGTGTGGAGGACGGTGTACTCATCAAGGAGAGGCGTAACGAGGCCGGGGCGCGTGTCGGAGGAGTGAATCTTGAGGGGAAGATAGCTTACGGCAATCTGTGGCAGATGCAGGCGGGCCTCACCTGGCATCGTTCCCTCTACAAGGTGGCTCATGCCTGGGCTGACGATGTCGAGGCTACCCGTCAGATGTTCCGTACCCCTGACCTGTACGGCTACTTCGTCACTTCCGTCAATCCCGTGAAGCAGCTGATGCTTTCTCTGAGCGGAACATACACCGGCTCGATGCTGGTGGAGCATCATACGGGCTACATCGAGAGCAACCGCACGGAAACCACTCCCGGCTTCTTCGACCTGAACTGCAAGGTTTCATACGACTTCAAGCTCTACGGCCACATCATCCTGCAGCTGAATGCCGGCGTGCAGAATTTCCTGAATGCCTGGCAGAAGGACTTCGACCAGGGCCCCGACCGCGACTCCGGCTACATCTACGGTCCCTCCTCCCCGCGTTGCTTCTTCGCCGGCGTCAAACTCGGCGGGTAAACGTCCGGGCCATTGCCATCTTCCCGGACAAACATCATCTTTTCGTCAGTTTGTCCGGGAAAAGCCCCGAATCCCGGACAAGCATCATCTTTTCGTCAGTTTGTCCGTAAAACAGCCGCTTTCCCGGACAAACATCATCTTTTCGTCAGTTTGTCCGTAAAACAGCCGCTTTCCCGGACAAACGTGGGCAAAAACGGCACTTTGTCCGGAAAAGTCTCCGATTCCCGGACAAAGTGTAGCGTTTTGAATATTAGCGATCGTCTGATTAATCCTATTTGCTGGCACTAAGAGGGAAGAGACTGTCGATTTCGTATTGTGTCAGTCCGAGCATGCGACGAATTTGGGAGTTGGAGGAGCGAAATGTATGTCGCAGTTTACGGGCAAGATCAAGTTTTTGAGATTTGGACAATACTTTGAGACTTGCACCTTGATAGCTTTCGC
>CAMCIE010000026.1 GCA_945874815.1 uncultured Bacteroidales bacterium | reverse complement strand
TTGGGGCACACGGCACCCGGATTGGTCGTTCCGAAATTGGAAGTTCCAACGAAAGGATTGACATAATCACAAAGCCTTTCCGTCGCAGGCTCGGCAGAATGCCCATGACTTGAACAAAGGCACATTACAAGGCCGACGGCGAATAAACTTTTGACAATCTGCATATTGCTATTGGATATTAGTCTTTTTAATAAAATCTATGATTTCATCCACATGTCCGAAGGCAAGTCCCACGCAAGTGTCTGCGCAGCCATAATATATGGCAAGGCGTCCCGTCTGCTCATCATGCAGGCAGGCACATGGGAAACATACGTTCGGCACGTCCCCGACACATTCGTACATCGTCTCCGGATGGAGAAGGTAGGCTCCCGTGCGGGCGATGACCTTCCATGGCTTGTCTATGTCCAGAAGTGCTGCTCCGAAAGAGTAGTTGTAGCCCTGGCATGTGTGGTGCACTCCATGGTAAATCATCAGCCATCCTTCCCTGGTCTCAATCGGAACGGGGCCCGGTCCTATCTTGCAGCATTGCCATGCACTGTCTGCAAAATCCGACGGTCCCATTACGAAGCGGTGGCGGCCCCAGAATTCCAGGTCAGGCGATTCCGAGTAGTAGATATCCCCGAAAGGGGTGTGTCCGTTGTCGCTTGGCCTTGAAAGCATGGCATAGTTCCCGTTTATTTTTCTCGGGAACAGCACGCCGTTGCGGTTGTATGGCAGGAAGGCATTCTCCAATTGGTGGAAGGTCTTGAAATCCTCCGTCCAAGCTATTCCGATGGTGGGGCCGTGGTAGCCGTTGCACCATGTAACGAAATATTTGTCGCCGATCTTGCATACCCTCGGGTCATATCCGTATTCCCATACGCCGATTTCGGGGTCCGCCCCTTCGAAACGCAGGGTTTCCGGGTTTATTTCCCAATTGATGCCGTCCTTTGAGAATCCCACATGGAGAGTCATCCGGATATTGGTGTCATCGACACGGAATACACCGGCATATCCCCCGTTGAAAGGGACTACGGCAGAATTGAATATGCTGTTGGAATCGGGCAGTAGCCCACGAGGTATCACAGGATTGGATGAGTACCTCCAAATGACCTTGTTGCAACCGACAGGACGGTCTTCCCACGGGATGGATGTCGCGGGAGATGTTTGATTGATGTTTTTCTGGTTCATAGCGGTTTTCTTTAAATCCTTGGTCAGGGGATATTAGGAAACCGAGTTGACAATGCCCGACAAAAATAGACCTTGTTTGTCAAACTTCCAAATAAAAGACGGTACTTTGTGAAAAAATATATTTTTAGTCAAATTTTGAGAAATTCAGCCGTCTTGGCCGTGAAACATATACAAGGGACAACTGCATTATATAAAAATCATTACCTTTGCGGGTCGTTTCCCGAATTGTTAAATTTTTATATATATGGCAGCAGGAGGAGAAATAGACAGCAGGTATTCTTATGGCAGAATTTGGAAGATAGCTTATCCGATTCTCATAAGCCTTGTGATGGAGCAGATGATCGGCATGACCGATACGGCATTCCTCGGCAGGGTGGGGGAGATTGAGATAGGCGCTTCTGCTTTGGCCGGAGTGTATTACATGGTAATATTCATGCTCGGCCTGGGCTTCAGCATAGGTGTGCAGATAATCATTGGACGAAGAAACGGAGAAGGACGCTACAGGCAAGCCGGAGAGGTGTTCTGGCATGGACTGTATTTCCTTCTGGCACTGGCTGTGGTGATAACCGCCGCATCTGAATGGCTCTCTCCGAAGATTATGGGGCTGATAATCAGTTCGGACAATATTTACAACGCTTCACTCAGCTATATCCGATGGAGGGTGATGGGCCTTGTTTTCGGCTTCTCCACGGCGATGTTCAGGGCGTTCTATATCGGGACTACGCAAACCAGGACATTGAGTATCAACTCCCTGGTAATGCTGATATCCAACGTTCTGTTCAACTGGGTGCTCATTTTCGGAAAATTCGGTTTCCCCGCTTTGGGAATTGCCGGAGCAGCCATCGGCTCGACACTTGCAGAACTCATTTCCCTGATTTTCTTTATTGTCTATACTGCAAAGCACTGTGATACAGAGAAATACGCTTTGAACAGACCTGCAAGGGCATCGTGGAACACAATGAAGTCCATATTTTCAGTTTCCGGATGGACCATGATTCAGAATTTCCTTTCCATTTCCACCTGGTTCATCTTTTTCCTGTTCATCGAACATACGGGAGAGAGAGCCCTTGCGGTATCCAATATAA
The DNA here is from genome assembly GCA_945874815.1 of uncultured Bacteroidales bacterium. Taxonomy (GTDB): domain Bacteria; phylum Bacteroidota; class Bacteroidia; order Bacteroidales; family UBA932; genus Cryptobacteroides. The sequence continues at coordinate 8,448 of CAMCIE010000026.1, read as the reverse complement.
TAAGGAATATCTCCGGGCTGATATGGATGGTCCTCATGGCTTTTGCATCCACATGCAGCACGCTGGTGAGCAATGCCATAGGTGAAGGAAGGAATGACCTGGTTCTCCCTATTGTGGGCAAATTATTGAAAATTAGTTATATACTGACTATTCCGCTGTTGCTTCTGTTCTCTTTGTTCCCGGAATATGTCATCCGGATATATACCAACATCCCTGATTTGATTGTGGATACGGTGCCATCTTTGTGGGTGCTCTGTGCCAGTTACCTGCTGACCGTACCTGCTTTCATGTTCTTCCAGGCTACTTCCGGAACGGGCAATACCAAGTCTGCCTTTGCACTTGAAGGAACCGCTTTGGTGATATATGTTATCTATTGTGCAATCATAATCGGGTGGCTGAAACTGGATGTGGCCGTCTGCTGGAGTGCTGAGGCCGTTTATGGCGGGACCATGGCCCTTGTATGCGGCTCGTACCTGAAAAGCCGCCGCTGGCTCGGCCGTACCCTGTAGCTTATTTGAGGATTTGATGGAAAATGGTTAGATTTGTGTGTTTATACATAAATGTATCATTATAAACTGTAAAATAATGAAACGTACACTGATTTTGATTGGCCTGCTGAGTTGCGTAATCTCTCTTGCTGCACCGCAGCGGGAGCTGGTTTGGCCAAAAGGAAAAATGCCTGATGCCCAGGAGCATCAGATTGCGGCGATGACTGATGAAAGTTCGCAGGAGGGTTTCAAGCCTGAGAAGCATCGTGTGGCTTATCTTGACTGGTTCGATGCACCGGCCCCTGAAAAGAAGAACGGTGGCTGCATGGTGCTGATTTCCGGAGGCTCTTATCAGTGCTGCTGCGATGTCAGATATATAAAGGAGTGGTCCGAGAAACTGACCGACCTTGGTTTCCAGTGTGTCAATCTTGTGTACAGGACACCTCGCCCTGTGGGCCTTGCCATATATCAGACAGCCTGGGAAGACGGACAGAGGGCAATCCGCCTTGTCCGCAGCGAAGCTGCAGAGCGCGGATTCGATCCTGAGAAAATCGGAACCATTTCAATGTCCGCGGGTTCCCACCTTGCTCTGCTTCTTGCAACAAGCTCACAGACAAGGGCATACACCCCTGTTGACAAACTCGACAGCATCCCTTGCCATATCAACTGGGCGATTGTAAATGCCCCGGCTTATGGCACTACGGACGGTGAACTTGGCACAGAAGCAACCCGTCAGGGATATGGAACGGACGTCGCCCTCAGCAAGGTTTTCAAATTCGACGAAAAAACCTGCCCTATGAGCCTTCATCACGGAGGAAAGGATCCATATACTCCTATGACTTCAACCTTGGTTTACAGGCAGTTGCGCAGGATGAAGATACCTGCTGAACTGCATTTGTATGCAGACAAGGGACATGCGGCACTTGGCTTTGACCGGGCCGTGGAATTCATGCGCCAGATGGGCTATCTCGGAAAAATTGAACCGGAAGTCTCGATAATGGACGTATATTCAAGCGATGAGGACAGGGCTGAACTGATCCGTGAAGATGTATGGCCGGAAGGCAAAATGCCTGACTATCAGTCAAACCAGTGCCATCCTTACATCGAGTGGCATATTCCTGAGAACCTGACAACCAAGGCAATACAGATAATATACTCGGGCGGAAGCTACACCAACAACAAACCTGATGACTTTGAAGTCGCCCCTGCAAGACGCTATCTCAATTCGAAAGGAATGACTGTGGTCACTTTGAAATACCGCACTCCGCGTCCTCTGCCTGAAAGTTCACTTGCAAAGCATACAACTGCCTGGGAAGACCTCCAGAGAGCTATCAGGATAGTTCGAAGCGAAGCGGCAGAGCGCGGTCTGGATCCTGACAGAATCGGAATTATGGGAAGCTCCGCAGGCGGACATCTGACCCTTATGGGAGTAACTTCATCTCTGCACAAAGCATATCTTCCAATTGACGAAATAGACAAGAAGGTCCCTTGCAACGTTCAGTGGGGAATAGGAATCTATCCTGCATACGCCCTGACTGACGGCGTGGACCAGCACAACCTTCATGGAGGAAATGAAGATACGGATATTCTCGTTCCTGAGTTCTCATTCGATCTTGCAACCGCACCGATGATCTTTATCCATGGTGATGCAGATGGTTGGGCATCAATGAATTCCGTAAAATGCTGGGAGAAGATGCGTGCAATGGGCATCCAGAGTGAACTGCATACCCTTGCCCTGCGCAAACACTGCTTCCAGCATTACAGCAGTCCGGGAACAGGCTCCTACACCCATCTTGACCGAATCTGGGATTTCCTGACAGCAAAAGGATTTGTTACCAGATAATCTTGAAATCGAACAGGTCGTTGTCGCAGAATGTTGCGGCAACGGCTTTTTCTTTATCATTGCGGGATGAAAGCAGGCTTGGAGCTGCAAGTTCCACGGCAATGATGTCTCCCGTACGCACTGATGTAAGTACGGAAGACTTGCATATAGCCTCTTCAATTGCCTTCCGGCAACCCTCTGTGCCGCAGCTGCAGAGCAAAGCCCCGTCAGCATTGACGGAAAAGACATTGTCAGGGTTGTCGAATACTATGGTGTTGTAAAGAGGGAAGGGGAGAATCGTAGTGTGGTCTGCGCATGAGGATGATGCAATGTCCGGAAGAAAGTCACCGATATACATCAGCATTCCGAAACCCATGGCATCATAATATCTTGATGCGAATTTCTCTCCCACGCATTTGCCCGCTTTTGAAATACGGGCAAATACTACTGGACTCCAGTGAATGGAGCTGACACATCCGGGAGAGAAGAAATCTCTGTTTTCTCTCTCCCAGGTAGTATCAGGACGGCAGCATATTGTGCCTCCGAAAGTCTGTACAGTAATGTTCATCGCTAAAAAAGAGTTCCCTGTCCGCCGAATTTGCCGCTGAGCTGTTTGAATGCATCGCTGAGTTCGGTGTCCGTGAGTGGTTTGTTGGACAAAGCCTTCTTCTCTTGCCTTGCCGCCTTTTTCTCTGCCTCGAATTCCTCTTTCAGAAGAGCGAACTGACGCTTGGTGTCGAGAGTGAAATCGCCTCCGTCAATCCATGCAAAATACGATGGCTCAGTGAAATAAACCTCGCGGGCAGTCTTTCCCTTATGTTTCCCGAAACTGATGCAAGGCTCCTTTTTGTCATTGAGCACGAGTCTTCCTGCATAGTCCACGGTCTTCTGCCTTTCTGAAAAATTGGCAAGGAAGTCAACGTCATTCCTGAGTGTCTCAGGATAGCGGTCCAGCTGTCCCTTGAGCACCTCATAAGTGGCAAGGGTGTCAGCCTCGGCGGCATGGGCATTCTCCAGGTCAAGCCCGCAGTAGAACCTGTATGCAGCCTTGAGGTTGCGCGGCTCCATCGCATGGTAGATGTTCTGCACATCCACCATCTTCATCTGGTGCAGATTGATGTCCAAATCCGCATTCGTGAAGCGGCGTACCCTCTCAATCTCCTCGGCAAGCATGGGAAGGTCGAATTTTGCTGAATTGAAACCGGCCAGGTCGCTGCCTTGCAGCCAGGAAACAACTTCCGGAGCTATCTGAGCGAAGGTCGGGCAGTCCGCCAGGTCTGCATCGGAAATGCCGTGCACGGCCTGAGCCGCAGGATTGATTGCCTTCTGGCAGCCATTGGCATAGTCCCAAGGCTTGACTCTCCAGGTTTTTATCCTCTGTTCGCTGCCGGGAAATATCTTCACGAAAGAAAGCTCAATAATTGCGTCTGACGCAATATTGAGCCCTGTACTTTCTATGTCAAAAAATAATAAAGGTCTTTCGAGGTTCAGTTCCATTACGAGATCATTATAGGCATTATGATTCCACAAATCTTTCCGCTTTCTTCCTCGTTCTCGGCAGGAATCATAAGAGCAGCCCTCTTGCTGTCAAGGAATTTCATCACAATCTCACTGCAATTCATATTAGAAAGAATCTCTATGATGAAAGGTGACTTGAATCCGATTGTAAGGTCATCTCCGTCATACTGGCACTCCATCTTCTCGTATGCGGCAATCGAGAATCCCAGATCTTGGGCGGAAATCTCCAGCGAACCGCTCTTGAGGTCGAATTTGATATGGTTGGAAGCCTTGTTCGCACAAACGGAAACCCTTCTTACTGTGTTAAGAAGCTGGAGCCTGTCAATCTTGAGGATGTTGGAATTGTTCTGAGGTATTACATCGCGGTATTTCGGATATTTTCCGACAACCAGACGGCAGATTACTTCAGTCTGTCCGAACTTGAAAGCTGCATTCTTCGAGTCGAAACTGATGGATACCGTTTCCTCGTCCTTGCCGATTATGGCCTTGAGGATGCCTGCAGGCTTTTTGTGGAGGATGAATGAGGCCTTTTCCGGAGCCTTCGCATCGGCTGTTGTGTAGCAGATGAGCTTGTGGGAATCCGAAGCCACGAGGGTGGTTGATTCGGTGTCGATGTCGAAGAGGATACCGTTCATTGCCGGACGTATTTCATCGTCGGCAGTGGCATAGATGGTGCTGGCAATACCCTCCACAAGGCTCTGGGCAGGGAAATCTATCACCACGGCAGTCTCATCGGTCCCGGAGATTTCAGGATAATCCTCGGCAGGGAAATATGGAAGAGTCGAAGCTCCGCTTGCCCAGCTGCATTCGAATGAGCTGTCGCTTGTCGTGTTGATGGTAAGCGGCTGGTCAGGAAGTTCCTTCAGCAAATCCATAAGATGCTTTGCAGGAACGGCAATCTTGCCTTCTTCAGATGTGCTTTCCACCTCAATCTGAGTACGGAGAGTAAGTTCTGTATCAGATGCCGTAAGCTCCAGCACATTGCCCTTGAGGTCAAAAAGGAAGTTCTCAAGAATCGGGAGCGGTGACTTGGCAGGAATCGCCTTGGATACTGCCATTACTCCTCTCAGGAGTTCTGAACTTGAAATTATCAGTTTCATATTATAGTATATTTATTTCCAAATTTACTGCCGTATCCCGTCTTAGTCGAAGATGGCAGGATATTGCCGTATCAAGTCAACAAAATTAATAAAAATACCGTACATGGCAATCCTAATTCGAATGAAAAGTGCCAAAAAAGATGCAAATGGCCCGGTAAATCAAAAATATGGGAAAAACGGGACACTATATATGAAAGTGCAATGGCATATTTTTTGGAATTTTTCGCCCGGCTTTCATCATACGGATTGCCTGTCATCATGGCTTGGCAGTGCTGATGGAATCAAAGAACAGTAATGATAAAATTTAAAGTACAACAATATGAAAAAAGGTATCCTTACAGTATTGCTTTCCGCATTTGTCGGAGGCCTTACAGCATTTGCAGTGGTAAAGACCACGGACAACAGTCAGTCACAGACTGTTCAGATATCACCGGACGGTGCAAGTTACAGGACTGTCAATCTGGCACAGGACAACTGGCCCGATTTTACTTATGCTGCCGAATCGGCAGTCGATGCTGTCGTTTATGTCAAAGTGACATCCACCCAGACAGCACGTCAGACTCCTAATTCAATCCTGGACTTTTTCTTCGGATATCCTGACGGAGGACAGCAGCAGAGGGAGAGGGTAGGCAGCGGATCCGGAGTCATCATCCGCGAAGACGGATATATCGTCACCAACAACCATGTCATCGACGGAGCCACCAAAATCGAGGTGACACTGAATAACAATCAGACCTACGAAGCTACTCTCGTCGGCACAGACCCTGCAACAGACGTGGCACTGCTCAAAATCGATGCATCCGGCCTTCCGATCATTCCATTCGGAGACTCCAGCAAGCTCAGGCTCGGCGAGTGGGTGATTGCTATCGGAAGCCCGTACGACCTGCGCTCCACCATCACAGCCGGAATCGTCAGCGCCAAAGGACGTTCAATGCCAAATTATACAGGTGAATTCAAAATTGAGTCATTCATTCAGACAGATGCGGCCGTAAACCCGGGAAACAGTGGCGGCGCACTTGTGGACAAGGCAGGAAACTTGGTCGGAATCAACACTGCAATCATATCACAGACAGGATCTTACGCCGGATATTCATTCGCAGTACCATCCAATATAGTAAAGAAAATCGTTTATGACCTGATGGACTTCGGCAGTGTGAAACGTGCACTTCTTGGCATTACAATGCAGCCTGTAGATGATAAAATCGCGAAAGAAATGAAACTTTCTTCCGTAAATGGCGTATATATAGTGGAGGTTTCTGAAAAAGGAGCAGCTGACAAGGCCGGTATCAAGAAGGGTGATGTGCTCGTTGCCATTGATTCCCTGAAGGTTACTGACGGTGCATCAGTTCAGGAAATTGTCAGCAGATTCTCACCGGGAGACAAGGCTCAGCTTACTGTCATCAGGGATGGAAAGGAGAAAGTTTTCGAAGTTACATTCCAGGGAACTGAGCGTGAGAACGGAGCTGTAGCGGACGATGGTTCGGTTGCTTTCTATGGAGCATCAATCAGGACTGCCCCTAAGGAAACTCTCAAGAAATACGGATTGAAACAGGGTGTGGAAATCGTAGAACTCGGACCCGGCAAGATGCGCGAGTCAGGTGCTTCGGAAGGATTCATCATCCTGTATGTGAATGACAAGCCGGTCAAGTCGCCTGAGGAAATCATAGAAATTGCCAAGGCTTCGAAGAGGGCTGTCTTCATCGAAGGAGTCACGGCATCCGGACGCACAGGTTACTTTGCATTCGGAATATAGTTTGTGACTTTGTTTCAACCTGTTTCGTTAACAACGGATATTTTGAAACATTATAAAACGCATGAGACAACTAAAAATTACTAAATCCATCACCAACCGTGAGAGTGCCTCACTTGACAAATACCTTCAGGAAATCGGCAGGGAGGAACTCATCACGGTGGAGGAAGAAGTGGAGCTTGCCCAGCGCATCCGCAAGGGTGACCAGGCAGCTCTCGAAAAACTCACCAGAGCCAACCTCAGATTCGTGGTTTCTGTTGCGAAACAGTATCAGAATCAGGGACTCAGCCTTCCGGACCTTATCAATGAAGGCAATCTCGGACTTATCAAGGCAGCGGAGAAATTCGATGAGACGAGGGGCTTCAAATTCATTTCATACGCAGTATGGTGGATCAGACAATCCATTCTTCAGGCTCTGGCAGAGCAGTCCCGCATCGTTCGCCTTCCTCTGAACCAGGTGGGTTCCCTCAACAAGATCAACAAGGCTCTCCAGAAATTCGAGCAGGAGAACGAGAGAATGCCTTCAAGCGAGGAACTGTCAGAGATGATAGACGTGCCGAAGGACAAGATTTCGGATACTCTGAGAGTATCAGGAAGACATGTGTCAGTGGACGCTCCTTTCGTAGAAGGCGAGGATAACAGCCTGCTTGACGTGCTTGTCAACAATGACTCTCCGAGCGCTGACCGAGGTCTGGTGAACGAGTCGCTGAACAAGGAGATTGAAAGGGCACTTTCGACACTTGCGACCCGCGAGCGTGAAATCATAAAGTCCTTCTTCGGCATCGGCTGCCAGGAGATGACACTGGAAGAGATCGGAGAGCGTTTCGGCCTTACCCGCGAGCGCGTACGCCAGATCAAGGAGAAAGCAATCCGCAAACTCAAGAACAATTCAAGGAGCAAACTTTTGAAAAGCTATTTAGGATAATGACACCCGAAACATTCATCATAGCGAAAGCGTCTGAAGCAATTCAGGCGCTTTACGGCGTTCAAATCGACCCTGCAACACTTCAGGTTCAGGTCACAAGAAAGGAATTCGAAGGCGACTACACCCTCGTAGTATTCCCGCTTTTGAAAATATCCAGGAACTCTCCAGAGAATACAGGAAATGCAATAGGAGAGTATCTTAAGACAAATTGTCCGGAAATAGCCTCATACAATTCTGTAAAAGGCTTTCTGAACATATCATTCTCTTCAGCCTGGTGGAACGGACTGTTTGCAGAAATAGCTTCGTCAGAGGATTTCGGCCAGCTCCCGTCCACAGGAAAGACAATCATGGTGGAATATTCATCTCCGAACACCAACAAACCTCTTCACCTTGGTCATATCCGCAACAACCTCCTCGGATGGTCTGTGGCGAAACTTCTCGAGGTGAACGGCCACAAGGTGATGAAAGTCAATCTTGTGAATGACAGAGGAATCCATATCTGCAAATCCATGTATGCCTGGAAAGTCCTCGGCAACGGCGAGACTCCTCAGTCTTCAGGAAAGAAAGGCGACCACCTCGTGGGAGACTATTATGTAGCTTTCAACAACCTCTACAAGAAGGAAGTTGACGAGCTCGTTGCAGGAGGTATGGAAAAGGAGGAGGCTGAGAAGAATGCTCCTTCACTCAAGGCTGCCCAGCAGATGCTTTTCAAATGGGAACAGGGCGATCCGGAAGTCGTGGAGCTTTGGAAGACCATGAACGGCTGGGTTTACGAAGGCTTCGACAAGACCTACAAGGACCTTGGAATCAACTTTGACAGAACATATTACGAGTCTCAGACCTAT
>CAMCIE010000025.1 GCA_945874815.1 uncultured Bacteroidales bacterium | reverse complement strand
CTTCATCACGGACTGTCTTTTCGGCCCTGAACGAATTGCCCCTCCGAATTTTGAAGGATGATGGTTGACTATGAAATGGATATTTCTTCCGCTCCGGTCAAGACAGACTTCAAGAATATCCCTTGTTTTCATTGCTTCCCCATCATGACGAGGAACCGTCACTGAAGAATGAACGTATCCGAATCGGGATTTATCATAAAGCAATGCAACGTCTATTCCCCTTCTGTCCCCCGAATCATAATGCACTATACCATAGTCAATTTTACCTAACAAGGTATTATCCAACCATTTATGAAGTACATTAGCATTTTCCACCTCACAAAGTCCGATGATATCGGGCATTTTCCCGTAATGGTCGGCCACCCACATGACAGCTTTTGATGCCAGGTCGCATTTGACATGGAATCTTCTTTTCGTCCACCTTCTTTTTCCGAATGAAGAGAAGTCCTTGTCGGAAGGTCCCTCTCCACCATCCCGGTAATCAAAGAAATTCTCCATATTCCAGAACATCACCAGCAGGCTGTCATCTTTCTCACAGCCGGTGAATGTTCCATAAAGGAAACTGAGTATTATAATCAATCCAGGCATGTCCCATTACTGCATTTTCATGAGCCAAAGTTGGATATTCCCTTTGTCAATGAATGCAAAAAACACATAAACTTTCTTATAAAAACAGAAATAACACATAGAAAAAGAAAAAGTTGGCTTAAATTTGCATCCGGTAAAAATGAATATATAAAAAATCAATAATTATGTCACTTAAATGCGGTATAGTGGGACTCCCGAATGTAGGAAAATCTACCTTGTTCAACTGTGTGAGTTCCGGAAAGGCACAGAGTGCCAATTTCCCATTCTGCACAATTGAACCAAATATAGGTTCCACAATAGTTCCGGATAAAAGACTGGAGGTGCTTGAAAGTCTCTGCAATCCTAAAAGGGTTGTACCTGCCACTGTCGAAATCGTTGACATCGCAGGCCTTGTCAAGGGAGCAAGTAAGGGAGAAGGTCTTGGAAATCAATTCCTTGCAAATATCAGAGAAACAGATGCGATATTGCATGTGCTCAGATGTTTCGATGACCCTAACATCGTCCATGTAGATGGCAGCGTGGATCCTGTACGTGACAAGGAAGTCATTGACATGGAACTCCAGCTGAAGGATCTTGAGACAGTGGAAAACAGAATAGCCAAAGTTCAGAAACAGGCTCAGACAGGAGGCGACAAGAATGCGAAGAAACTCTATGAAATTCTACTCAGATACAAGGATGCCCTTGAGCAAGGCAAATCCTGCCGCACTGTCAAGTTTGACAATCCGGAGGACAAACAGCTTGCCAGGGAGCTTTTCCTTCTTACGGACAAGCCTGTGATGTATGTCTGCAATGTGGACGAAAATTCGGCAAAATCCGGTAATAAATATGTTGAAAAGGTCCGTGAAGCAGTGAAGGACGAAGATGCGGAAATCCTTGTGATTGCAGCCAAAATCGAGTCAGACATTGCTGAGCTCGAAAGCTATGAAGAAAGGCAGATGTTCCTCGAAGAAATGGGACTTGAAGAATCAGGAGTTGTAAGGCTCATTCAGAGCGCCTATTCACTCCTTAATCTCAGGACATTCTTCACTGCCGGTGCGGATGAATGCAGGGCATGGACCATAAACAAAGGAGACAAGGCACCGAAGGCAGCCGGAGTCATCCATACAGACTTCGAAAAAGGCTTTATAAGGGCCGAAGTCATTAAATATGAGGACTTCATTGAGCTAAAGTCTGAATCAGCCTGCAGGGCTGCAGGAAAGCTCGGAATCGAAGGAAAAGACTATGTTGTCCAGGACGGAGATATAATGCACTTCCTGTTTAACGTGTAAATAACCTTTAAAAAACTATAATCATGGATTTGGATCAATGGTGGTCAGGACTGAAAGTCACTGAAAAAGAAAGAATCGCAAACAAGATTCTCAGCAAGAATCCCGAAATCAAGGGAGTTGCAGATTATCCTCATTGCACTGCACTTTGGAACTCTCTTGAAGAGCAAAGAAAAGAATGGATTTACAAGCACTGCCTGTTCAAGCATGGTTATCTGGACAAGGTAGATTTCGATGGAGAGCCTTATACTGACTGACATTTCATCGATTGTAAAACAAAAAATGGTGGCCGGAAATTCAGCCACCATTTTTTGTTTTATATGTACTGCTTTTTAGAAGAAGCGTGCACGGTTGTCAACTACTTCAGCATTGTCCATCATTACAGGAACAATCATCTGAGTTGTGTACTGAGCCATCTGAACCTCACGTGCCTTTGCGTCATCCTCTGTGAAGAAAGCTCCTGTATCACGTCCGGTTACCTTGTAAACATATACACCTATGTTACCTGCAACAGGACCGCAGATCTGTCCGTCAGCAGCAACTGAAGCAGCGCCGATGAACTTAGGATCAAGACCCTGAGAAGTCATTGATGAGAATGCCACACCCTCTTTTGTGCTAACTGTTGTTCCGAGAGCCTCTGCTATTGACTGCATATCAGTAAGACCGCTGATTTTTGCTGAAACCTCCTCTGCCTTCTTTGCACCGGCCTTTTCAGCATAGAGAGTATTGCTGATCATTGATGAAACCTCGCTTACATCGGCATAACCCTCTTTGTGAATACCTGTAAGGGCAGCTACTACAAAGTAATTGTTGTTGATTGTGATGATGTTCGACACCTTGCCAACCTTAGCCTCAAAAGCCCATCTTGAAACTTCTTTTGCATTGTCAACAGAACCGATTCTGTCTGCTCCTTCAAGCATCTTGTTAAGAGTGTGGGCATACAAACCGTCCTCCTCGCATGCTTTCTTGAAGTTTTCATATTTGCCTGCAGACTTGATAGCAAGAGTGTTTGCCTGTGAATAGTATCCGTTGATAGTCTCACGAGATGCAACTGCACCTTTCTCAAGAACAGCAACTTTCTTTTTCTCAACCGGTTTGGTTCTCTTTGTAACCTCTACGATATGTCTTCCATACTGGGTGTTGAGTACGAAAGGCTCGTTTGCCTTGGCAGTGAGAACTGACTCGAAGCCAGGAATCATATAGTTCTGGGTCATCCAGCCAATATCACCTTTCTCCTCTGCTGTCTCGTTTGTATCAGCTGAAAACTCTGCTGCAAGTGCAGAGAAAGATGCTTTTCTGGATTTGAGAACATTGAGAAGGCTGTCAGCCTTTGATACCTCTGTTCCCTGGAGAAGGATATGTCTGACGTAAACAGAATCAGGAACCATTGCAGTCTCCATAACCCTTACGGCATAGAATACATCATCCTTTGCAATGACTTCAGATGTTCCGTTTGAACCGCTGAATGCGAAATCATTCACTTCCTGTGCCACAGACCTGAGTTCACCAGCCTTGTACCAGCGGTCATCGTACTGTCTGTCAGAGTTTGCCATAAGGAAGCTCTTCATGTTGTCAGCAGCGGCAAATTCGTCATAAACATCGATGAGTGACTGGTTTGCAGCTGCAATGTCCTCAGCAGAAGGAACAACCTCGAATACTACATACTCGATATCCCTGCTGGCTTTCTGTTTGTAGAACTTCTTGTGTGAATTGTAATAATCCCTGATTTCCTTGTCAGAAACAACTATAGTGCTGTCCTTTGCATAGCCGAAAGGAACCATTACGAACTCGAGGTCGAAAGTATTGTTGTTTTCAGCTATTTTCTCAGTCATCATCAAAGGATTGACGATGTTGCTGTTGGTGAAGAGAGCAGTGTACTTGCCATAGTACTGCTGAGTGATAGCTGTGTTCTGAAGATAGTCCCAATAGATTTTGAGTTTTCCTGTCTGGTCAGAATTAACATAATTGACAAAATCGAGCAATCTGGCCTTTGAATAGTTTCCGTTCTCGTCATAGAACATAGGATTCTGTGTGAAAACAGGTGAATTAACATCACCGGAAAGGATTCCCACAATCTCCTGCTCACCAACATTGATACCAGCTGCCTGTGCATTCTTGACAAAGAGATATTTGTCAACCAAAGACTGCCATGCTGCATTTCTTACAGCCTGGTGCTGCTGCTCGCTGCTTACTGAAGAACCGGAAATAATTTCGTTGATTGTTGTGAATTTTTCGACATCAGCCTGGAAGTCATTGTAAGATACGGCTTTACCATCAATGTTTCCTACATCATACTTGGATGACATTGATGAAGATACAGACTGAAGCGTGTTCGGATCGATAATGAAAGACAACAGTGCCACAGCGATGAGCACTGTAATCAGAATTCCGAGTTTTACACGGATTGTTTCAAGAACTGCCATTTTTTATTTATTTTTTAGATTATTATCTATTGTATTGTCAAATATGCAATTGGGGGGCGAATATAGTAAATTTCTGACAATACTCAGCTATTTTTTTAGCAAAGGGCCTATAAAATTCACAGAATCTATCATAACCTGTGTAGTATCCTTCACTATTATACCGTAACTGTTGAACTGATTGTACAGAATTCTCTCCCTTGCCCTTTCATCTGCTTCCATTCCGTAACCCTGCATGAATCCATCTGGAGAATACATTCTGACATAGCAATGAGTATATATCCTCTCATTCTTCTGGTCCCAATAGAGAGTGTCCGTCTCCATAACCTCCTGTTTAATGAGATTCCTCACCACCACATTGCCGAAAGCCTCCCAAGTTTCCCTTCCATCAGTGTACTGCCTGTGACGTGCATTATCTGAAACTATCTCAGTTTCAAGCATTTCATCTTCAGTATATCCATATACGGCAAATCCTTCAGGAAATAACTCATACGTAAGAGTATCATTCTTGTACCTCTCCAAAAGAGGAGCCTCCATTCTCATTTTCATGTGTCCGTTCTCCGTATGCACGACGAACATGCTGTCCACGGTCTGGTATGGAGTTTCTTCAAGATTGATGCTTTCCGCCTCGGCAAGTTTTCCCTTGCAAGAATAAACGACGAAAGCAACCGCAGATGCGGTTGCAATCATCCTTATCATATTTGAAATATTTCTCAAAAGATTATTTCTGTGTTCTTACTGTAGTGGTAGCCCTCATACCTGCGCAAGACACTGTATATGACTGGCCGTCAGTAATGTCATACATGAATGCCTCTGCTGTCTGAGGGAAGTATGACCTGTACTGTCTGATATAGTTGTCGCAATCCTCAGCAAGTGTTTCGTCAGCATTCTTTGCTTTTGTCATATAGTCAACTGCAACCCAGTATGGAGCCCTCTTTGTAATCTCATCACCAGGGCATGACTGTGAACCCCAGATAGTACCTGCAAGCATGTAAGCCTTGCCCTTGAGAGAACCGTCTGTATTGAGCTCAGCTGCCTTGAGAGCGCAGTCAAATGCTTTTGAAGGATTGCCGTTCTTGAAGCAGAATGCACCGAGCTGATAGTAGTAGTCAGCATCTGTATCTGCGTCAGACTCCTCATAATCAATAGCTTCCTGCATATACTTGATTGCATTGTCCATTTCTCCTCTTGCAGAGTAAAGTCTGTAAAGGAAGTATGCTGAAGTATGTGAAGGCTCTGCAACATACATTTTGTTAACTGCATTCAGATAGAGGTCATTGTCAGTACATCCTTCAGTGATGCTCATCATTCTAACGATGTTCTTTGCAATATCAAGGTTGTCAGGATCTGCAGCAACACGTGGGCTGAAGAGTGCGATGAGGTTTTCGCAGCTTGCAACCTTGCTCTGGATGAAAAGGCTCTCTACGTCCTCGATGGTCTTTGCAATCATCTTCTGCTCAGTCTCATTCTTTGGATTCATTGAAGAAAGAAGTTCGATTGAAGTCTCGTATGTATCGATAACCTTCTCAGGATCAAGTTTTCCGTCTTTATACAAAGAGCAAGCTGTATCCATATTGAAAAGGAAGATATTTGCCTTGGTGTTTGCCTTGGTAGTAGCGATAATCTTTGAAAGACCTTCATAAAGAACTTCAGGCTGGTCTTTCATGAAGTTGTACATATCCAAAGCCTTGTTGTTCAGTGAGCTTGTAGCATATTTAGGCCAGAACTCAACCCTCTGGTCATAAATAACCATAAGTGAATCAACGAGTTTTGCTTTATATTCAGCATTCTTTGCATTCTTGTTGATGAGGTAACGCATAAGAGTGGTACCGTCTGAAAGAAGTGAATACCTTGCTGTAGGAGGGCAATACTTGTATGCCTGCCTCCAGTTAGGAATTGCTGAATCATAATTTTTCTGTTTGTAGTACTCTGTGTAGTAAGAAAGGTACTTGATACACTCTGTACTGTCTGGACCAAACTTTCCCTGTGCGGAAAGATTCAAACTGCCCATGAGTGCCATGGAAACAGCGATGAGGGACAAAACAACTTTTTTCATAGTATAATATGGATTCTTTTAATTATATTTCGGTTTCTGGAACCATATATCATGTATATTGAAGCCAATATTGAACATGACATACCGTTCTCTGATCATATTGTTCCTTGTACTTGACTTCTGTCCGAAATCAACTCCGAGAGTTACACCGTTGTAAAGCCTGAAAACAGGCAGGGTGATTCCCAAGGTAATACCCATGGCATTCACATTGTTCCCGTCAAGCTTGTAATAAGACTGGTCATAATACAAACCCGCCCGGTATGAGCACCTCTTGAAATAGTATCTGATGTCATTTCTGTTAGGAACCAATTCGAAACCTGCTCTGAATGACTGAGATACGGTGGTTGTGAATGTACCTGAGCTGCTCACTGAGGCAAATCCCGGAGTGGTATCCATTCCGGTGCCTCTCCAGTCAGACCTGAGATAGTCGAACTCAACGCACCACTGCTCCCCTCCTTTTATCGAGATACCCACTCCTATTTCATCCGCAAACTTGAGGTTTGCCTTGCCGAGGGTATCTACCCTGTAGTTCAATGTATCAGTGACACTCGACTGATTTGCATACCTGTATGTAGTCGAATAACCTTTAACATTGGTTTTCATCTTGTAGGTGGCACCGACTATCATGGAAACATTTCCTCCGAGCTTCTGTTCGTACTGAAGTCCGAACTTTCCTGTCACTCCCCTGACAGTCAGATCATTACCACTGTTCATCGACCTGTATGAACTGTTGGAGAAATCAAGGTTGGTTATCTTGTCTATGTTACCGAAATAATAAATCATCTCGGCACCTACAGACAATCTCTTCCAGAAAGTTGCTCCCGCTCCCACAAAAGCCTGATATACACTTCCACGTCCGTAGGAATCGTATGTGATATTTCCTGTATTTCCGATAATTCCGGGATTGGTTTCTATCGATGAAAAATCGTAACCTACGTCGCTGTAAGGAGTTATTCCCACCATGAATGCGGAAGATCTCCATATCGGGAAAGTCAGTACGAAATCATAAACGTTGAAGGCATTGTTTGCAGATTTCATGTCACCCTGTCTGAAAACGGTGTTTTTCTCTACAAGTCCGAAATCGGCCATGAATGAAAGAGTGTCCCTCGCAGTAACGGCTGCAGGATTAAGATAATTGATGAAACGCCTGTTTCTCATTGCAATACCGGTTCCACCCATGCTTTTATTGAAAGCTGTTCCTTCCTTCGAGATGTCACCTATTCCGAAAATGGAATATGGAGAGTATGCTCCATAAGTGCCATCCTGAGCATGCAAGGATACACTGACGGTCATCAAAAACAGTAATACAAATATTCCCGCTACTTTTTCTTTCATTTTTTCTATTTTGTGACTTTCACGTCTGCTGAGCAGTCATTTTCGTGGTTGTCGGATTCAACAGCTATCAAAGCCAATCCCATAAGTACCAAATTACAAACTACAAAGATGGAGTTTTTCATCCGTTTTGCAAAATAAATCGCATCACCGCCTGTAAAAACAGTGATATTGTCGGGATATCGGCAAATGTAGCCGTCAATTTCAAACATTATGCCTGTGACAACACCCGATGCTACAGATTGTTGCAAAGAATTTCCCTTTTCCTCGATTTCTTCCGGTGCGACAACAAGAGGAAGACCCTTCGAATACCTGTTCAGAGCCTTGAATCTTGTCCTGCATCCAGGGGAAATCATACCACCCTCAAAGCGCCCTTCCGAATCAAGAAAATCCACAGTCAGAGTACTTCCAAAGTCGAAAATGGTACAACCTCTTCCTTTGAAAAGATATCTTGCCGCTATGACGGAGGCAGCCCTGTCTGAAGTCAGATATTCAGGAAGGGAATATTGCCTGAGCATGGAAGCATCCACAACCACAAGCTTTTCACATTCTCCTGAAAGAATTTCGACATTCTGCCGGGAAAAATGCCTCACGCTGCTCAAAACCATTATCTCAGGTTTGTTCTTGCTTGTTACAGACAGAATGAAATCCATCAGTCTTTCACCTTGGTATCTGAAGGTCTTGCCAATGGTCATTCCATCTGCCCATGCTGCTTTCAGGGCCGTATTTCCGATATCTATTACCAGGTTTGCCACGTTCCGTCTTTTTGAAGCTCACAAAAATAGTAATTATTGAAGTTTTTTCAAAATTGAATATGCCTTGCCGATGCTGTCCACATTTTTTGAAAATACTCTGAGCTTGTTGTCATTCTGCTTCAATTCAAACAGCTCAGGATGCATGCTGACATTTTCAAGGATTTTTGAAAATCTGTTGCTTCTGTAATACTGGGATAGGGGATTGGAGATGAAAAATGCAATCATCACTCCGTTCTTTATGATAATCTTCTCAAATCCGAGCTGCTGTCCAAGTCTTCTCACCTTGACTATATCGAATAGCCTCAATACCTCTTCAGGCATGGTTCCGAAACGGTCGGTAAGGCGATGTTTCATGGATTCCATCTCCTTGTCGGAAGACAGAGAGTCGAGTTCCTTGTAGATTCTGATCTTTTCAGCAGTCATATCTATGTATGAATCAGGAATCAAAGCCAGCTGGTCAGTGTCAATGGTACAGTCGGATACGAATTTTTCATCATCCCTTCTCGATGTGATACCTGTCTCAACACCAAGTTCTTCCATTGCCTCAGCAAGGATTTTCTGATATGTTTCAAATCCCATGTCAGTAATGAATCCGCTCTGTTCAGCTCCAAGAAGGTTTCCTGCACCCCTGATATCCAGATCCTGCATGGCAATGTTGAATCCGCTTCCAAGGTCGGAGAATGATTCAATCGCCTTGAGCCTGCGTCTTGCATCCTCGCTTATTGACACAAGAGGAGGGACTATCAGATAGCAGAACGATCTCTTGTTCGAACGTCCTACCCTTCCTCTGAGCTGGTGGAGGTCGCTCAGACCTATGTTCTGAGCCTGGTTTATTATAATGGTATTGGCATTCGGAATGTCAAGGCCGTTTTCTATGATTGTCGTGCAAAGAAGCATGTCATAATCTCCGGCCATGAAGTCCAATATCTTATTTTCCAACATTTTAGGCTCCATCTGTCCATGAGCCATGCATATCCTCATATCAGGCACGAGTCTCTGGAGGATGTCGTATATGGACTGAAGTTCCTCGACTCTGTTATGTACGAAGAAGATTTGTCCGCCCCTGTTCAATTCATAATCGATGATTTTCTTTATTTCATCTTTATCGAACAGCATAATCTCTGTCTGGACAGGAATACGGTTGGGCGGGGGAGTGCTGATGATGGAAAGGTCCCTTGCTCCAAGGAGAGAAAACTGCAACGTCCTCGGGATAGGAGTGGCAGTCAGGGTGAGGGTATCGACAGAAGCCTTCATCTGCCTGATCTTCTCTTTCGCACCGACTCCGAATTTCTGTTCCTCATCGATGATAAGGAGTCCCAAATCCTTGAATTCAAATCCTTTACCTATCAGTTTATGAGTGCCTATCACAATATCCAGAGCACCGCTCCTGAGTCTTTTCTGAATGTCGGATATCTCCTTGGCAGTGCGCAGACGGCTAACGAAATCCACATTGCATGGAAAATCCTTCAGACGGGACTTGAATGTATTGTAGTGCTGAAGAGCAAGGATGGTCGTAGGAACAAGGACAGCCACCTGCTTGCTGTCTGCCACAGCCTTGAACGCAGCCCTTATCGCCACCTCGGTTTTGCCGAATCCGACGTCGCCGCAAACCAGCCTGTCCATCGGACAATTGTCCTCCATGTCCCTTTTCACAGCCTGTACGGCCTTTTCCTGATCCGGTGTATCCTCATACATGAACGAAGATTCAAGTTCCTGCTGCATATATGTATCTGCAGAAAAGGCAAATCCGGACACACTTTTCCTTTTTGCATATAGCTGGATAAGGTCCTTGGCAATATCCTTGACTTTGGACTTTGTGCTTGATTTGAGGTTCTGCCATGCCTTCGAACCGAGCTTGTATATTTTAGGAGGCTCGGAATCCTTTGATTTATAACGGGATATCTTATGAAGAGAATGGACTGAAATGAATACGGTGTCGTTGTCCTTATATACAAGCTTCACGACCTCATGCATCCTTCCCTTGTCATCCTTCATCCTGACAAGGCCTCCGAACACACCCACGCCATAATCTATATGTACCACATAATCACCGATGGAGAATGATGTCAGGTCGTTGATGGTAAGCTGTTCACTTTTTTCCACGCTCCTCCTTATAGTGACCCTGTGGAACCTGTCGAATATCTCATGGTCGCTATAGCAGCAGACTTTGTTGTCATTGTCTATGAAACCGTTATGGATATTGAATTCCGGTATGAATTCCGGCAGAATGCCTCCATTCTGGGAAAGTATGGACCTGAGCCTTTTCAGCTGGGATTTCTTTTCTCCATATATCCTCACCCTGTACCCTTCTTCGAGCCTCTTCCTGATGTCCTCTGTAAGCAGCTCGAAATTCTTGTTGAATACCGGCTGAGGAACAATATTGAACTTCACCGGCTCAACATCGGTCCTGGAAAGAGGTACATCAGTATATATCCTGACGAATTTGGCCAGTTCGTCAAAGAATCCCCTCTG
>CAMCIE010000024.1 GCA_945874815.1 uncultured Bacteroidales bacterium | reverse complement strand
TCCCTTGTCGAATGGTTCCTTTGTTTTAACGCCGTCGCAGCCGTCGAGGGTACGGGTGGTACCGAGCAGGTTGCCACTGTCGTCAGAATCAGGTGTCCATACTACGGTCTTAACACCTTTCTTCGATGAAGGATCGGCCATTTTGAACTCTACCTTCAGGTTCTTGCCGTTGAATTTGCCTTCGCCTGTATAGGTAAGTTTGAGGCCTTCTGTGGTGATTACCACTCCTTTGCCTTTGGCTGCCTTCTTATAGGATGGAACGGGCAGGTTTCTGTTCACGATTGCAAGGGTTGCATTGTCCTCGAATCGGCCATCAGCGCTCCATTCCATGCGAATGAGCCTCGGGGTCAGGACTGTGAAACGTGCATTGCCGCAGACCACTTCTGCCCCAGGATTGGCTTTTGGATTGTAATCATTTGTTGCTGAAGCCATTGTGGCTATCAGTAATGATGCAAGGATTAATACTGTTTTTTTCATTATTTTGGGGGTTTAGATTTCTCGGTTCCATTCTGTCGCTCGAAATGACAAGTCGGGACTGTCGCTCGAAATGACAGGTGGGGATGGAGATTATTTGGCCGGAGTGTTGATCACCGACTGGTTGATTGCGCGGAAACGAGATTCATCAACTTTGACAACGCGGTCATAAGTCATGATTCCATTCACTTCAACCTCAACGTCAGTAGTCTGGGTATATACAGCAGCAGCCGTTCCAGTGTAGATGAAATGCTTGAGAAGCTCTGCAAACTCTTCATAACGGTCCATGAGTTCTTTCTGGCTGTGCATTACATCGCCGTAACCCCAGTTCTTGTCCTGTTTCCAAAGATGTCCGTCAACAGGGAATCCGATTCCGCCATATTCTCCGAGTACATTCACGAATTTACCCTCGATTGCATTCATTGCCGGCTGTGGATAATGATGACAGTCCTGAATATCTCCGCAGAATTCGAAGTTTCCTCCTGACGACTGGTTTACCAGACGGGTCGGGTCGTATTTCTTTGTATAATCAACCACTGCCTTGGTGTCGAACTGACCCCAGCCCTCATTGAACGGAACCCAGACTACGATGCACTGGAAACATTTCACAGCATCCATGATCTCAGTCCATTCCTTGTAGAAATTGTCTTTCCACTCCTGAGGAACGACGCAGTCTGTACCACCGAGGAAGCTGTCACGTGACCATTGGTTTCTCTGGCCGGCAGCAATTTCAGGGGAACGGCTGTCAATGACGCCTTTGCAGTAATCTCCGATACAAGGCATGTCCTGCCAAACCATGATACCCTCGACATCAGCATAATAATACCACCTTGCAGGCTCTACCTTGATATGCTTCCGAATCATGTTGAAGCCCCATTCCTTTGTCTTGATGATGTCATAGCGGAGGGCTTCATCAGTCGGAGCGGTGTAAAGTCCGTCAGGCCACCATCCCTGGTCAAGCGGTCCGAAATGGAAGAGCTGCTCGCCATTGAGGGCCATCCTCTTGCTGTATCCTTTATTCCTGCAGATTGAGATTTCACGCATTGCCGTATATCCGTCAACAGAGTCAACGACCTTGCCTTTACGGGAAATGCTTACTTTGACGCCGTAGAGATATGGGCTGTCAGGTGACCATGTCCTGACCTGTGGAACCTTCACAACTGCCTTTCCGTCAACCACGTCGGCTGAAGCAATCACCTCAGTACCAGGCTTTTCTGCACTGTATCCGATGCTTCCTTCAATGAGGTCAACTTTGACTGCATCTCCTTCCTGGAGTCCCTCTGCAGCCACATCGAAGCTGATTGTGCCCTCTGCGAGGTTGGAAACAGCATAGTAAGATTCAATATGAGTAGCAGGAACGCTCTCAAGCCATACGGTCTGCCAAATACCGGTGACAGGTGTGTACCAGATGCTCTGCGGCACATTCACCTGCTTGCCGCGTGGCTGCCACGAATCGTCAGTCGCATCCCACACGCGGACTTTGAGCACATTGCCTTTTGCTTTTGCAACTGATGTGATGTCAATTGAGAATGGCGTATAACCTCCGGTATGCTCAGCAACCCGGACTCCATTGACATAAACAGTTGCCTTCCAGTCAACGGCACCGAAATGAAGAATGGTCTTCTTTCCCTTTGAGCCCTTAGGCAGGTCAAAGGTACGCTGATACCAAAGAGCCTGGTCCTTTCCGACCATCCTGCCTACACCTGAAAGAGATGACTCTACAGCAAATGGAACAAGGATGGAGCCCTCGGCTGTAAAGTCAGTTGCAGACTCCGGAGTGATGGCATAGTCCCACAATCCATTGAGATTCATCCAATTGGAGCGAACCATCTGAGGTCTTGGATATTCCGCAAGCGGAGCTGACGGATCTATCTGTTCCGCCCATTTGGTTCTGATCAGGTCACCTGCCGGCTTCCAGTCAGCAGCTGAGCCTGCAATGGCAATAGATGCCAGAGCCAGTAAAGTTGTCAATGTTTTTTTCATGTTTTCGGCTATTTAGTTTTATTTCTTTTCAAATATACACAAAAAAACTATTCGACTTCCCATCTTCCTCCTTTTCCGAACAAAGTCTGTGTGAATTCTTCAAGATAGCCCAGCCTGTACAGCAGGTCGATATTGGTGAATCGGCTGCGCATGAAAGGAATGAAAGAGAAAGTCTCTTTCAGATGTTCCCTTGTGACGCATATCATCTCCGGTTCATACGGAGCTCCGACTGCTTTCAGATTTTCATAAACCTGTTCAGAGGATATGATTTTATTCCTGATTTTTTCAGAGAGGTCTGCCCAACATTCTTTCAAAATTGTCAATTGGCTGCGCAGTTCCTTGCGGTCGGGATATTTGGCTTTAGTTTCTTCAAGGCACCTGGCCATGTGACCTGGCTTGTCCTTGCATATTTCCCTTATCTCAGCCTCCACCTCAGGCCAGCTCTTCCAATTTGCAACCAAGGCATCGACATCAATGTTCGCTATGTCTTTTTTCAGAAGGAATTCAAGCTCAAGGGTTGACACGATAGTTCCTATACCCACTTTGAATCCATGTGAAACATGAGTCCCGTCCGGGTAACTGAGGCCTTCCATGTCCCAGCAATGTGAGAACTGATGTTCTGTTCCCGATGCCGGACGGCTTGACTGGATGGCCTGCATTGCAAATCCGCTCATGATAAGGCCATAGGCAAGCTTTGCAGTAGCCTGGACATCCCCCTGGAAAACTTCAGCAGGGCATGAAAGCGCATCCATCAGGTCATTGTGAAGGAGAGAATAGGCAAATTCATCAATCTTTTCCTCACCAAGGGCATCGGCTATCATCCAGTCCGCGGCTGCAGGGACCTTGGCAATAAGGTCGGCATATCCCGATGCAGCCAAATCCTTTGGTGCAGCGGCAGCTATCTGAGGGTCGAATATCATACCGTACGGGGCACGGCAGCTGAATGTCTGTTTGTTTCCATCCTTGGTGATGGATGCTCCGAAAGCTGTATAGCCGTCCATTGATGCAGCAGTACCGACGATGACATACCTTCTTCCAAGATGATGTGAAGCAAGTTTAGTCAAATCATTGATTACTCCCGAGCCGACTGCAACAGCAATTGCGTCATCCTCAGCGAGAAAAGCCTCGACTCTCTCAAGGAATGACCACTCGGCATAAAAGTGTTCGTCTTCGAAAATATATGGTTCCCGCTGAGGAATTCCGGCTTTGCTCAGGCTTTCATACACATCCTTTCCGGCTGCCTCCCAGGTATTTTTATCTGCAATGATTACTGCCGGGGATACCGGGAACAATTTCAGAAATAGTTCTCCTGTCCTGGCGATTGCCCCGACTCCGAATTCAAGGGCTTTTGTGTCACTTGCCCTTCTTAGAGCCTCAGCAACAACGTCTTCGTGTTTCATAATACGGTATTTATTTTACTATCAATAATATAATTGTATTTCAAATATTTTCATATCTTTGTGCTTTCGTAATCAACCAACCAAATATAAGCAATATGATCAGCATTGCAGAAAGACACAAAATCATTAAGGAGCAGCTGCAGTTGAACGGCTACGTGCGCGTTCAAGACCTTGCCGAACAGCTTGGTGTTACAGGTGCTACCATAAGAAAGGATCTGAGGATTCTGGAAAGCCAGAACATCCTGATCCGCACTCACGGAAGTGCATCACCGGTAAAACCACATGTTATGGACATCAGCGTCGATGTCAAGGCGAACCAGAACAGGGACAAAAAAATCATCATTGCCCAGGCCGCCCAGGAACTGATAACCCCGGACGATGCTATCATACTTGCTTCCGGATCCTCAGTTACGGCTTTCGCTGAGATCCTCACACCTGTGAACATGATCAATGTCGTAACTCCTTCACTTGGGATTGCATTGATCCTCAACGAAAAAGAGAACGTCAAAGTGATGTTGCTCGGTGGCGAAATGTATAAGAACTCTCTGTCTGTCCGAGGCAGCTACACCGAAGCCGGTCTTGTAAATGTCAGCTGCTCCAAGTTGTTCATCGGCTGTGACGGCATCAATCTCGAAACAGGAATTACCTGTTCAAATCTTGCCGAGGCAAGCCTTACTACAGCCATGATGAAGTCTTGCACTCAAACTGTTGTCCTGGCCGATTCATCTAAGTTCGGACGCAGGGGTTTCGGAAAAATCGGCAATGTAGAGGATATCGACATCATCGTCACCGATTCCGGCATTCCATCAACCATGCGGAAGAAAATCGAGGACCTTGGCGTCCAGATTCTCATCGCTGACTGACCCTTATCTGTTCTTCCCGACCGGGATGACCAGATTCCTTAGTTTCAATCCGTCTGAATTGTAAAAATCCAGGCGGATTTCTTTTTCGGATACAGCCACATCCATGCGTTGCTGATTGGCATTGCATATCACAGGGAATGATGTACCCGTCTGTTGTTTGTCATAATTCTTGAATTTATGGATATGTCCGCACAGCATAAGGTCAAGTCCGGCCTCGTTCAATGCCGGAACAAGGTATTTGCTGACCATGGCATTTCCATACCAGCCTTTTGGTGACGGAGGCATATGGCAGAAAGCAATCCTGACTTTCGAATTTTCATACTCTGGACTTACAACGGTTCTGGCCAGCCATTCAGATTCCTCTGCCACATAATCCTCTGTCCTCATTATATCAAGATTCCTAACATCCGACTCGCACTTGTCTTCCCCGCCATCCAGTACGAGGAAAAAGAAATCTCCGTAAGAGAACGAATACCAGGTGCGACCTGTAGGAGAATCCAGATAGTCATAAAATTTCAGAGCAGCGTTTCCGCGATACTCATGATTTCCGCGCACGAAATGAATCGGAGTACATTCTCCGAACAGTCTGGACGCACTGCGCAGATAGTCGTCCATGATTTGCGATTCCGTGTCAATGGATGATGTCATGTCACCATTGAAAAGCACAAAATCATATTTACCAGCAGCGTCAGCGAACAAACGGCACAAGACTGAGTCATGACTGTGCATATCATTCACTACAGAAAATTTAACGCTGTTGTAATCTCCGCCAAGAGTAGTCACTTTGCAAGGGTGTGAATTCAAGTCCATTCCGAAGCCTTCTGTATAGACTATGCTCTTGCGGTTGTCCTGTTCCAGGACGCCTTTGGCCATTGCCCTGTAACGATAGGTCGTACCGGGCTGCAGGCCTGTAACGGTTATCTTATGGGTCTTGGTTATTGGCCTTCTGCCCAATCCTCTCTTGTCGTAGAATGCAGGACGCTCCTGATTGTAAAAATGTGTGTCGTCATCAGGCGCTATCTCCACCCATGAAACCGCATCCATGTTGGTCGTATAGACAACGGTGAAACTTGTAGATGTGACATTGGTCAGATAAGGTCCCCCGTTGATTTTCACATAACGGGGTGAGTCCTGTGCAAATACCGCAACAAATATGGACAAACAAGCTGCTACAACAAATAAGCGTTTCATATTCAATACATAAATTATCAATAACTGTCTCCGGGAGCGATTGGCCAATACATTCTTGTACCGTCGGTAAATTCCTTCTGAGAATAAACATTGCCGAATCTGTCGGTTGCACGGATTTCGACCTGTGCCTGAGGATTCTTCAATGTAAAGTGGAAAAGATGCTTCACATTTTTCTTGTCATAGCTTCCGGTGCTCCTTCCGGCAACTCCCACATGATAACCGACTGCCCATGCATCCCTGGCATCACCGGTCGAATCATCATCATTGGTATATCTGCTCATCGAGCCGGTCTTCACGCCATCTTCATAGACATCGACAGTCCATGATGAATCCCAGTTCCAGATATTGGCCCAAAGATCCGAGGCCGTTGTCTTTGCAAAGTAATATGCCTTTTCCTGACCTGACATGAATGCTGTGTTTCCACGATACATCCTTATCTGATTGTCATCATCAAGACCAACCCCCTTATATTTCCACCAGGCAACATGGCTGCCCTCAATCTTATAGACTCCATAGCCGTTAGGAGTGCCGTCGGTGTTGACGGTGGACCACCACCATGCTCCGCAGACTGCACCGTGAGTATGCTCGTAAATACCGGAACTGCAAGTATTGGGAGTATTGATACTTCTATGAGTATGCCCCGACATGACGTGAGCTTCAGCATAGCCTGAAATAAGATTGAGGACGGTCTTTACATTCTGTCCGGAAGAGCTGTAATAGAATGGGATATGTACGCACAGGATAATCATCTTATCCTTAGGAACATTAGCAAGGTCCTGCCTGAGCCATTCCACCTGATCGTCCCTGAATCCACATTTATAGGTACTTTCAGGATTGGTGCAGAGTATGTCATCCATTGCAATGATATGTACATTGCCTCTGTTGAATGAATAATTGACCGGGCCGAAGAACTTTGTGAAATATTGCTCCATCTCGATGTCTTTTTCGACAGAATATGACTTGTTCTCCGCAATCAGATTATTGTCATGGTTGCCCATGACCTGAAATACCGGAACAGACGTCTTGTCAACATGCATTGCCCTCTTCATATTGGCAAATATCGCACTGCCGACATTGTATTCCTTGCTTGAGGTATTGTATCCGATATCTCCGAGAGTTATTGCATACACAGGGACCTGTGATCCATATTTCTGTGCGGAAGCCTTCAGATCGGGCACGGTTTCAGCAGAAAAACGGACAGTATGACGGTCATTGTTCTGGCATTGAGGATCTGCAAGGGTGAAAAGATAGAACTCATTCTCAGGAACAGCTGATTTCCTGAGGACGAAGTCATATCTTGCCTGTCCCTTCTCGATTTTTTTCCAGAAGCATGGAAGACCGTCCTCAAGGGGAACTTCATATTCGGCAGGAATTGAAATATTCACCATTGCTGCAAAGTCGCTTCCCTTCTTCAATTGATATATACCGTGTGAATCTGTTACCGTGCAATTGAAACCGTCACTGACGGTAACCCCTGGAACAGGGTTACCATCAGCATCGGTAACAACACCGCAATAGTCCATTCCTTCTTCAAGACTGACCTCGATTTTGTCGGTCGGATTGTTGTCCGGACCTTCTTCCGGTCCTGGCTTTGTGCAGGAAAAAGACATTGCTGAAAAAATCAACACGCAAACAGAAAATCTATATGCTTTTAGTCTCATGAATCACGCTTATAATTATTCCCAAAGTTTATTCTGTCCAAGATTCGGATTCACTACAAGGGCAGAGCGAGGAATAGGTCTGATGTACATCTTCTCTTCCCAATTTCTCTTGATGTTGTATTTGAGAAGTCCATTCTCAGATAGCTCACGGGTTCCGTCGAGTTTCTGATATACCACACCGCTTTCGTTTCCAGCCTTTTCTGTGTAGAAGCAGACATCGTTCTGTCCGTCATTGTTCAGATCGAAAGGTACGTCAGCTGCAGGCACATAGATTCCATACCATGCACGGGTAAGGAGGTCTCCCTTGTGCCAGCGTGCAAGGTCATCGGTCCTCAAATCTTCCATATAAAGTTCAATTGCCCTTTCACGGCGGATTTCAAGTGCCATGTTGTCATTCATTCCATAATATTCTGCAAGGAAAGGATCTGCGCCTGACGGCATTTCACCTGAAACGCCGGCACGTTCACGGATTGGCCTTATGGTCTGGTCCCAAACAGCAGAATTGAATTCACCTTTCTCCCATTTTGCCTCAGCATAGTTAAGAAGCACCTCAGCATAGCGGAGAATTGGCATTGCATTGGTTGCTGTGGCCGAAGCTTCATAGGCTGTATCATCAAGAGTAAACTTGCATACATGATATCCGGTTCTTGTGACTGCAAAGTTAGGAGCAGTTTTGACATTTTGAACACCACCTTTGGTTTTTGCATAGTCCGGACCCATGAAAATCTGGGAAAGACGCCAGTCTCTGCCCGTCATTTCAGTGACAAAGTCCTCGACTTCAGCCTCACGGCGGCTTCCGTCAAGATTGAGGAACATCCTCACGAAATCATGGCTTCCTGAATAACTTCCGCCATAGCCACCGGCAGCGAAACGCCAGGTCACCTCGTGTCCGATATTGAGCGAAGCACTGTATTCACGTGCCCAGATGACCTCTGTCCTGTTCACTGCTTCTTTGGTGAAGAGCTCGCGGTACTGTCCTCTTACATTGCCTGCAGAATAGATGCTGTAAGCTCCGGAGTTAATCAGTTCCTCGCATGCCTTGATACACTCGTCGATGAATTTGCCCTGAAGAGAAGCATCAGTCCAAGGTTTCTGGGTAGAAGGATTTACAGAATGATATTTCCTGTATGTGCCTTCGAACAGACAAACTCTTGACTTGTAAGCAAGGGCAATGTACTTGTTTATCTGTGCACCGTTTGTCCACTCGGAAGAACTGTAAAGGTGCTCACATGCGAAGTTGAGGTCTTCAAGGACCTTGGTCATGACAAAGTCACGATCATCCCTTCCTTTATATAAAGCATCATAGTCCTCGGCATCGATAGGCGTGTCATACCATGGCACATCTCCGAAAGTCTTGACCTTTTCATAATAGAAATAAGCTCTCCAGAAACGGGCTGTCGCTTCATAGTGGTTGAGAGCCTCCTCGCTTACGCCCGGTGTTGAACGGAAGTTTGCAAGGAACCAGTTTACATTGTACAGCATATTCCAGTTGCTGCTGCTCCAGCCTGTCTGTTTGTCTGCATCCCAATAGTCTGTCAGATAACCAGTTGACTGTGGAGTCACGCAAATATCCGAATATGCATCACCCGTACAGATATCAAGCGCGTCCGGAGTATATTTCTGAACAAAACCGTTGATGTAAGTTTTCAATGAACCTTCATTCTTGAAATATGTCTCGGAGTTGAACGATGCCTCCGGTGTCCTTGTAAGGAAGTCGGAGCAAGATGCCAGAAGAAGTGTACCGGCCAGCAATATTATTGATTTTTTCATTGTTTTCATCTTTAGAATGTTATGCTCAAACCGATTGTAAATGTTCTCATTACAGGATAACCTTCACCGTCTCCCGAACCGTCGCTTCCCTTTGTATTGAGGAAGTCACCGTCACCTGCGTAGATGTTCTCAGGGTCATAGTTGACAGCATATTTTCTCATTGGAGTCCAGGTGAGGAGGTTCTCACCGGTAACATATACCTTGAGGCCCTGGAGTTTCATCGACTCGACGACTTTCTTAGGGAAGGTATAGTCGATGGTGAGGTTCTTCAGGCGGAGATATGCTGCGCTCTGGAGATAACGTGTGTTTGGCTGAGAGAGGATACCGTTTGTATTTGAAGCATTGTAGCCGACAAGGCGTGGCCAGTATGCATCCGGATTCTCTTCGCTCCAACGGTCAGCATGAGCAGGAATGTCAATACTGTATGGACGGCCGTATTTACCCCAGAAGAGGTTTGATTCCTTTGCAGGATACCAGTCGCGTTTTCCGACACCCTGAAGCATTGCGCTGAGACCGATTCCATTCCAGTTGATTCCGAGGTTGAGGCTGTAGAGATAGCGAGGGTTTGTATTTCCAATGACCTTTAAGTCTCCGTGATTGTTGATGGTACCGTCACCCTTGCTTATCTTGCCGTCATCGTTCAGGTCTTCATATCTTGGATCACCAGGCTTTGGAGACCATTTCTCAGATTTGAACTGAGAATAATCCTTTCCATGTTCAAGGATATCCTCTTCAGACTGATAAAGTCCGTTGCAGACATAGCCCCACAGTTCACCAAGTTCCATTCCTTCATAATAGTGGTTTGCGAAGTTGGTAGGAAGTGTACCTGTCTTGGATGTATATTTGGTGATGAAACTGCGGCTGTCCCAGACTGCTGCCTTGATGCTGTAGCTGAGAGCGTGTCCGCCTACCATGTGGCTGTCCCTCCAGCCGAGGCTGAGTTCCCATCCGTCAGTCTTCATGTCTGCATAGTTGCCTTTAGGTGCAGAGTTACCATAGACTGCAGGAAGTTCGTCACCGGAGACATACATGTCAGTGGTCATTCTGCGATAAAGGTCGGCAGTGAAATTGAGTCTTCCGTTGAGAGCCTCGAAATCCAGACCTATGTCATAGGTGGTTGCTTTCTCCCATGTAAGTCCGTCCGGAATTGGAGAAGGAGCTGAAGTATATTTGAAGATATTGCCATTGTCAACGACTGAGCTCTTGCTCAGGCCCATTGTTGACATATATGCATAAGCATTGCTGATAAGACCGTTACCTGCTGTACCGGCAGAGAGGCGGATCTTGAGGTTGTCAAGCCAGTCGGCACCTTTCATGAAAGGCTCCTCTGAAATACGCCATCCGATTGATCCCGAAGGGAAATATCCCCATTTCTGGCCTGCAGGGAAGCGGGAGTTGCCGTCTCCACGGCCACTTAACTCGATAAGATAACGGCTCTTGTAGTTGTAGGCTACTCTGTAGAATACTCCGACAAGTCCTGAGTTGTATGAACCGTTGTCCTTGATTTCGAAGTTCTCTCCATCGACAAGGCTGAAGTTCGGCATGCTCGAATCAATCATACCCTGACGTGAGGTATATTTTGACTTGTATCTAAGGTCCTCGATGTTCCAACCTGCCATGACTGTGAGGTTGTTGTTCGGGCCAAGCTTTGGCGTGTATG
>CAMCIE010000023.1 GCA_945874815.1 uncultured Bacteroidales bacterium | reverse complement strand
CAATACGCCATCGGAAATATTTGAACGACCATTATTCATACAGCGACAACATAAGCGTAAGATGGGTGGTGATTTCATGTCTGATATATTTCGTGTCAGTATTCATATACGCCATGGCATTCAGCGTAACGACATGGCAGGGCGAAGTTTTATACTGCGTGCTAACAATAACGGTATGCTCTTATATGGTATATTCCACCATGCATCATAAGGTAATAATGACTTCTGAAGAGGAAGAAACAGAAATCGGGGAAGAATTGGAAAACACCGAAGGATATATGGAAGAAACCACCGGAGTTTCTGCCCCGGAAAACATACAGAACATCACAGAGATGATAGAGCATAAACTGAAACAGTGCATGGAAACACAGAAATTGTATCTGAATCCAAAATTGTCACTGAATACCGTAGCCATGGAAATAGGATCAAACACCAAATATGTGTCGATGTACCTGAACCACAGCCTGGGATGCACATTCTATGACTATATCAACCGGTTCAGGGTAGAAGAATCATGCCATATATTGGAGAAGATGACCGATACCGGAAGGATCAACATGACCGAGGTGGCGGAAATGAGCGGATTCAATTCTGTTTCCTCATTCAACAGATATTTCAGAAGCGTAATGGGAATCACCCCAAAAGAATATTACAAGAAATGCATGAACCGGACAAGAACGGACGCAAATAACAAATAAAATACAATTTCAAAACATAATTGAAAATTCTTATGAAGAACAAACTATTGATTATCGCTGCATTATTCGTTGGTATTGCAGCTTATGCACAGCCAAGAGCTGTCGGTATCCGAGTCGGAGCAGGTATCTCCGCATCTTACCAGCACACTGTAGGAAATGACAATATGGTATCCATCGACGTGGATTTCCCAATGTTCAATGGAGGAATCGCTGCCGCAGCCACTTACGACTGGGTATTCGGTATCAATTCATGGAACAATAAAGGAAGCTGGAACTGGTATGCAGGAGTCGGTGCCGGAATAGGAATGTGCTGGCCGAAGATTAACCGACAGGACTATGGCAACATCACTTCCAAAGTGAGCGCAGGATACATGAATGTGGGTGTTGCCGGTCGCATCGGCGTTGAATACAATTTCTGGTTCCCACTTCAGCTCTCTCTTGACTGGAGACCTGTAATCGGACCGGAAATCTATTGGAACAATACTGTCGCCACAACAGACGGACACACAGTAAGAGACAACAGTACCGGTGCCGGTTTCTCCACAAACGGACTCTATGCGGGAGCCATCAGCCTCGGTATAAGGTATAAATTCTGATAATTTCAGTTGTCAAATAGCATTGTAATTCTGCTTTTGACATTATTACTCAAGTTTCGCAAGTGATAATTCATTCATAATCATGGATGATGATACATCTTGCGAAACTAATTTGATTTAAGCCCAGGCCCTGGACACAAGGCGGTTGCCGGCGCACACTGACCGTGGAGTTGTCAACTCCGGTGGACGAGATGCACAAAATATAACACAATACAATATGACGAGACAGATTCACACGATAAAAAAGATACTATTAATCTTGTTTGCAGCAACAGCATTGTTCTGCTCATGTTCGAAGAATTCCACAAGGAAACTCAACGGCGAATATCATTACCGTCTTGGTGGCACCGTGACAACACAGACAACGGACGGCGCCAATTCGACACAGGAAATCATAGTCGAATATCAGTACGGGACCATGAAGATCATCTCGACTGACTCCCGGAACAATACGCTGTACATTTCCATGAGTTCTGCACTCAGAGGTGCATTCTCAAACTTCACCGCAACTGAAAAGGATGGTATCATCACATTCACGGATGCAGAAATGCAGGTCAATACACACCTCCCGGGAGAAACATCCAGCAGTGCTGTGTCGAAAAACACGACAAAATTATGTGTGGACGGTGTAGGAAAAAGATATGGGGATGAATTGTTGTTTGATTTTACGGCAAAGGGAACCATAACGACAAAAATTCCGGACCCTGAGACTGATACCGATGTCATTACCGACCTGAAGGTTATCGGTTCATCCATCAAATGTGAAGCATCCAAGAACGAATAACTATGAAGAAACTGTTGATAATAGCCTCTGTCGCCTTTTTGTTCTTTTCTTGCAAAGAAGAGAAAAAAGAGAATGTTGTCACCGTCGGCGTGAAGGAAGTGGAATATAATGACACATCATACTCAAGAAGTTATCCGGGTCTGGTGTCCACGAGTCAGTATAAGATTCTGTTTTCCGCCAATGGGGGAACTGTCGAGTCGGTGAATGTCAGAACGGGTAAGAAGATTGCCTCCGGGGCTGTCATTGCGCAGGTGCATTCGCCGAATGTCGTCAGTATGCACAATGCCAACAAGGCGCAACTCCACCAGGCAAAAGAAAGTTATATAAGAGCTGAAAAAGTATATAACGGGGGTGGAATATCTGAAATAAAATGGCTTGAAATACAGGCTATGGTTGCCAAAGCCGAATCTGCTTATGAAATTTCCGAGAAATCCCTCGAAGACTGCAAAATCAAAGCTCCGTTCGCCGGAACTATAAACGAAATTTTCGTGACAGAGGGAGAAACAATCCAGCCGATGGCACGAATCGCCTCCATTATCAATGAGGATGACCTGTCTGTAACCATGTCAGTACCGGAATCCGAGTATTCAGATATAAAAATCGGAGACAAGGCTGTCGTTGAGATCGGTGCGCTTGATGACCTGATGCTCAATGCCAGAGTTGAGGAAATAAGCGTCAATTCGAGCATTGTCACCCATTCCTACAGCATGACCCTCAGGCTTGAATCCCTGCCAGAAAATGTCAAATCCGGAATGTTGTGCAAGGTATATATGAAGAAAGACCTCAAACAGAAAATCGTTCTGCCGGTTTCTTCTGTCAAGGTTGACGATTCAGGCCGCTATGTCTGGACCGTTGACAGCGATGGGGCAGTGAAGAAATGCTATATCACTGCAGGAGATTTCGTAGGTACCGGAGTATCTGTCACTTCCGGACTTGCAGTCGGAGACCGTGTTATTGTTGAGGGTATGAACAAGATCAGTTCGGGAATGAAGGTCAAGTCAGTTCCAGCTAAGTAACTTATGAAGAAAGTCGGAAACATAATACAGGGGACCATCGAAGCAAGCAAGGTGGTTTATTTGATTGTGGCCGCATTGGTCGGACTCGGAGTGATCGGTCTTCTCAAGATGAGCAAGGACGAATTCCCGTCGGTTTCCGTTGCCATGGGCCTTGTCGCCGGAGTCATGCCGGGTGCTGACGCTGCACAGGTTCAGGCCGAAGTTGCCGAGCCTCTTGAAGAATTGCTCATCAATTGTCCCAATGTCAACAGACTGGAACTCAAATCAGTATGCAAGGACGGCATCTGTTATATATATGTTCCGATCGTGGCTCCGGCAAGCGAGTTCTCACGAATCTGGACCGATATCAGGTTCAAGGTTCAGACCCGTAAACTTACACTCTCTCCGAATGTGCTGGCCGTTGTAGTTCTGGATGACTTTACCACGGTAAACTCCCTTCTGATATCTCTTGAATCCTCTGACAAGGGCTGGAGCGAGATGGCTGAGTATGCTGAAGAACTGAAAGAAAAACTTCTCGCAGTGACGGATGTGTCAAGGGTTGAAATACTCGGAAAACAGGAAGAGGAAGTGGCCGTCACCATTGACATGGACAGGCTTGCGAGGTATGGAGTCAGCCCTTCTTCCCTTCAGCTTCAGTACATGCTCGAAGGTGTTGATTTCCCCGCGGGTCTTTTCAAAGCAGATGACATATATGCTCCAATCAATGTAAAAAAGAAATTACTGACGGAGAACGACATCCGTAATCATGTAGTCTTCAAGACCAGCCAACAGGAAAGCGTCAGACTCGGAGACATCGCGGATGTGGAAACGAGAATGAAACAACGGTCGTCATCCATCAAATTCAACGGTAACAATACTCTTCTGGTGGCGGTGAGCATGAAGGATGGTCTCGATATCGTAAGTTTTGGAAACAAGGTCGAAAAAGTCCTCAGGGCGTTTCAGGATGAGCTCCCGGACAGCGTTCATCTTACCCGGGTGACAGACCAGCCTAAAATTGTATTGGTGGCTGTGCTCAATTTCCTGAGGGATCTGGTCATTTCTATCCTCGTAGTGATTTTCGTCATGCTCATGCTGTTCCCTCTCAAACCAGCACTCATCGCATCATCCGGCGTTCCGGTATGTACCGCGGTGGCTGTCGCAATCATGTTCGTCGTCGGTATTCCGCTGAATACCGTCACCCTGGCGGCGTTGATTGTGGTTTTGGGAATGATTGTGGATGATTCCATCATCACGATAGACGGATATATGGACAAGATTGCGGCGGGACACAGCCGGGTAGAGGCGGCAATGCTCAGTGCCAGGGAACTGTTCAGCCCGATGCTGATGGCCACTCTCTCCATCGCCCTGATGTTCTTCCCTATGCTTCTGATTGTCGAGGGACAATTCAGGGACATACTTTTCGCCTTTCCATGGGTAATCCTTATCGCGCTTCTCACTTCACTGGCATACGCCGTGCTTGTGGTACCGTCACTTGAGGTGAAATATATCAGAGCCGCTGAAGAAAACAGCACGAAGAGCAAGTTTGCACGGGCACAGGAAGCTTTTTTCAATGCTTTGCAGAAGATTTATGACAAGGCAGAGGTTTCATGTTTCAAACATCACCGCATCACTCTGATTGTCAGCATATTGTCTGTAGTAGCCGGTGTATTCATATTCACGAAGCTGAACATACAGCTTCTTCCAAAGGCATCCCGCTCCCTGTTCATCATGGACCTTTACATGGATCCTGAAACAAAGCTTTCAAAAACACAGGAAAGGGCAGATTCCGTCACGGCCATGGTCATGACCGACCCGAGGGTATCCAACGTCACGACATTTGTCGGAGCATCCGCACCGAGGTTCATGACCACTTACGCTCCCCAGCTTCCGGGTTCAAACTATGCCCAGCTTATTGTCAACACCCCGTCGGAATCAGTGACCGAAGCCTTGATTGGCGAATATGAAGACAAATTCGAGAATTATTTCACCGATGCCGTCATCCGTATCAAGCAGATTGACTATGCCGTCATTCCCGAACCTTTCGAAGTAGCCGTGCGAGGAAAGGACAGGATGGAGCTTCTGCCTTATGCCGACTCGATTCTGGCTTTCCTCAGGGATCAGGACGACCTCGTGAAATATGCTCATCATGACTGTCCTTCAGTTCCGTCCGTGAATATAGACCTTGACTATGACATGGCGAGTGGAATGGGAATAAACCCGTCAGCACTCAGTCTGTCTTTGGCAGGAGACTTCAGTTCTGCGACTGCAATATCAATGGCGGGCATATCTCCTGTATCCCTTTACAGTGAGTATGGGCTGGAAACAGACAGATTTGACGAACTGGGCAACAAGACCATACGATCCGCCTTTCCGGGGGTTGAAGTACCTCTGCGTCAGATTGCCGATATAGAACCGGATTGGAAGATGAACTCTCTGACAAGACTTGGCGGCATAGACCAGGCCATCCTCGTCAGTGCCGACCTCAAACATGGAAAATCGTTCGGAACCCTCAACAAACGATTCCGCGCATGGTTGAAAGAAAACATGCCTGAAATCAAGGATGGTATTACAATAGAAGAGAGAGGAAGTACGCTCCTGAACAAGAAATATGGTGGACAGCTTGCCCTTTCCGTATTGTTTGCAATCATGGTACTGCTCCTGTTCCTGCTTGTGAATTTCAAGAAGATCTCGATTTCACTGCTGATTCTTGTCCAGTCCCTTTTCTGCCTTTTAGGCTCCTTCCTTGGGCTCTGGATTTTCGATCTTGATTTCGGTATGACAGCCATTTTGGGACTCATATCCCTGATCGGCATAATCGTACGCAATGGTATCATCATGTATGAATATGCAGAGGAATTGCATAATGTCCAGGGATTGAGCATAAGACAGTCGGCAATGCTCGCCGGATCACGAAGAATGAGACCAATCTTTCTTACATCATGTACGACGGCACTCGGAGTTCTGCCTATGATTATCTCCCACGATGCCCTCTGGATGCCTATGGGAGTTGTCATCTGCTTCGGTGTATTGT
This sequence comes from uncultured Bacteroidales bacterium, assembly GCA_945874815.1. Lineage (GTDB taxonomy): Bacteria > Bacteroidota > Bacteroidia > Bacteroidales > UBA932 > Cryptobacteroides. The sequence goes on along the minus strand of CAMCIE010000023.1, from coordinate 4,935 downwards.
TCACCCTTCCTCTTATTGTTCTTACCATGCCTATAATCTACTGGAGGGCATATTCTAAACTGGACAAACAATGAAACGATTATATTCAGTCATCCTGATTCTCCTGTCCGGTCTGGTTGCATACGGTCAGGTCAAGACGGCATTCAGCCTTGAAGAATGCCGAAGCCTCGCCTTGGAAAACAATACTGCCATCAGGACAGCCAGGATGGACAGCCAGGCTGCGGAACTGCGAAGGAAAGAGATGTACACATGGTTCTTCCCTCAGGTCGGCATCACTTCCATGGGATTCTGGTCAGAAAAAGCGAGGGTGGACTTCCTGCTTGACGACATTTTTGTCAATTCCGACGCCGCACAGGATGTCAGCATCATACTCGGAGAACTTGCTCCTGAACTGGGACTTTCCGAAAGTTTCCATTTCTTCAAATATGGATTCAATGCTGGAATAAGCCTGTTCCAGCCGATTTATACCGGCGGAAGAATCCGTCAGTCATATCAGATTGCCCACCTGCTTGAAGATGCTTCCGGCATCAAAAGAGAGATTGTGGAGAAATTCGTCCTGAATCAGATTGACAAGAATTATTTCATGCTGGCTTCACTTCAGGAGAAGCAGAATCTGGTTGATGCCCTTGACAACTACCTCTCAGAAATGGAGGAGATTGCGACTCTTGCCATGGATAATGGAGTGATTGTGAAATCTGAATTCATGCAGCTTAAATCCAGGCGAATGGAATTGAATGCCGGACGTCAGAAGCTCAAAACAGGTATCAGACTTGCCAAGATGAACCTGCTCAATTCGATGGGTGTGGAATACAGCATCCTGAATCTGGACAATTATGAGTTTCCTGCGGCGGATTTCAACGACGTCCCGGCACCGGAGGATGTGTATATAGACGAAAATCAAGCAGTTTCAAACATGGACGAAAGCAGGTTGCTCGATATTTATGTAAAGACCCGCCAGCATCAGAAGAAAATCACCCTCGGAGGATCACTCCCTTCGGTCGGATTGGGTGCCAGATACGGAGTGTCAAGATTCGACATAAGGGATGAATTCAAATGGAACGGTGGAGTTTATCTTGCCTTGAAGATTCCCATTTCATCATGGGGAAGGACAAGCCTTGCCCTGAAGAGGAACCAGATTGAGATTGACAAAGCCGAAGCCACACAAAGGAACTTGATGGAAAAACTTACATTGAAGCTGCGAAAGGACTATCTTGAGCTGACTTCGGCATGGGATGCCATGCAGATTGCCAAGGAGCAGAAAGATTACGAAGAATACCTTCATGAGCAGGCCCGTCTCAGCTGCGAGAACGGCTATTCCACAGTCGCTGATTTGCTCAAGTCATATTCGGACCTTGCCAAAGCCGAAGAATCATACAGCACAGCCGTAAGCGACTATGTTACAGCCTTGCATGCTTATATCGACTGCAACGGCAGTGAAGAATGACATCGTTTTCGGTCATAAGAAGAATTATTTTCTCCTACTATGGTAATTCAAATCAAGTAAGGTCGGCTTTGCAAACGAAATATTTACATTTGCAATCATTGAACCACCTGAAAAGAACAATTATTTTATCAATACTTTAAATTTCAAAATAATGAAAAGACTCTTTTTGACAGCAATGGCTGTATTTGCCGTATCGGCAATGTTTGTTTCCTGCAACAAGCAGGGTGGAGAATCATCTGAGGAGAATGATGTTACATATACTCTGTTCTTCAATTACGGAAAAAATACTCACACTAGCAGTGAAACCACGGTTCTTAATGAAATTTTGGACAAGGCCCAGGAACTGACAGTGGCTGCTGACATCGCCCTTTATGGCGGCTCCAAGACTGATTTTCCTTTTGACAAAGAATTGAGCGCAAAGACTGAAGATGCAGCAAAAGCCGAGTACAACAAACTTGTTGACAAGGCAAAGTCAAAGGGAAATGAGATTGTTGCTGAACTGCAGAAGATTGCTACTGATAATGCCTCTAAGATTGCTGGCTATCCGGATGACAAGTATGTGAAGCTTGATTTTTCATTCATGCTTCTTAAACACACCCCGGATATGATAGGCGGTGAGATTGTTGTGGAAACAGACTGCGGAAAATTTGAAGTTGCAGGTAAGGCTTCAAGCGCAAATTGAGTGTCCCTACAGAGCACCCAGATGCTTAGTTTTTGAGAAAAGGTGTCCCCAGTCCTATATTACAGCGATTTGGGGACATTCTTGTTAGAATTGATACAGACTATGACAAAGTATTTATTCTTTACGGTAGCTGCAATATTGGTATTTGCAACCGCATGCAACAGGAACAATTTTCCTGAACTACAGACAGAAAACCGGACAATTGAATATGACCTTGAAGATAAGGTCAATGATGGCGTGTTCTTCGCAGGGGCTTTGCCGGACTATATCAGCGAAGCATTTCAACTCAGATTTGAAAAAATTGCATCGAGCATTGATGAGGCCGATATCATTGTCCTGAACTCAAGCGACCTCACTGCCAACAAGGAAGCAATCAAAAAGGCTTGGGAAGAAGGCAGAATAATTGTCGAAGTACAGCCTCAGAACAAGACACACTACGAATTCTGGAATTCAATCGGTGTCCCATACTATCTCTCTCCGGAAGAAAGCACCAATGACCTGCTGTTCATTGCAATCCACGAATACGAATGCTACCAGTTCCAGAACCCGTTTTTTATAGACGATTATCTGTCTGACGTGAACGCAGTTGAAGAAGAGGCAGAAGAATCAAAGGATGTAAAGGAAAGGGTGAATGTGGATTATGTCCCGGTAGAAATCGAAGAAGATGCTGAATATCTGAATACCAAATTGGATTCTTTCGTGGATTGGTTGAACGAGAACCCGTCTTCTGAGAATACATTGACAAAGGCATCGGCCAGTTCAACTTTGTCTGATTATATTAACGACAGCGAATTCAGCCAGATATTAACCAAAGAATTCACAATTGGAGTTGACAGTTACCCGATGTGCAAAGTATTGTGGTCTGATCCTGACTATGTGACAAGGCATTCCAAGATAGAAGTTAAAATAACCGTAACTCCCGTATATGCATACGAGCTCAATAAAGAAGATGCCGGTGACTATTATTTTATCACTATGACTGTTCTGGCCCACAACGCCAAGATGTATGGGACCTATCGGGAATGGCACGGTTGGGTGACAACTTATGCTCACGCATTATTCAGCAAAAGCTTGGATTGGACTACGTCACTGAATGTATCACCTGACAGGTTAAGTTTCTTTCAAACACCTCGTCCTACGCCTACAGAAAGCAGTGGAAGTTACACTACAGGCTTCTCTGCCTCACTGAATATCAGCGGTCAGGGAGGAGTTACCTCAGGCAAGCCTACCTTGACTGCTACTGTGGGAGGGTCCTTCACCTGGAGCCACAGCGAAAGCAAGAGCATCAAAGACCAAAGCATCGAGATGGCTACCTCCCCTTATGACAGAAGCGTTTCATACAAGTATGTATGTAACAATTTCTTTGAGGATGATGACACCCAGAAGGCAGTTCCGGCCATAGCCAGAAACGACCAGCAATGCGAAGCAAGCTGGTGCTGGAAAGTGTCAGGAACGAAAGATGATGACAAATCCGAAAGATTCGTACTGAATTTGAGTTTTGATCCTATCTATGCATATATGTACAGGCACGCTACCTGGGGCGTCGAAGGAAACTTCAGGGACGGAGTACACGTATTGCCAGAGTCACTGCGTACTTGCTCCTTCCCTCTCCTGCCTCCTGACAGGACACGGAACGGCATACTCGAGTTCAAATGTACCAACTCACAGTATATCACCCACATCAAAGTTTTGAATACCAAGGGAGAAGTAGTAGCAGATTCCGGGTCGGCATATCAGAAGAATGTTGTAATGACCTATACGGTACCAGTCGGTACATATTCCGTGGAGTATGATGTTCAGGATGGCGACACAGCTATAACCAAAGGCCATTACCGAATCAGCGATGTGGTCATAAACACGGACAAGAAGACGGAGACCAGTTCTCTCGATGGCAAAAAGATTCAGTAACAGTCTTTTACAATGAAAAAAATCTTCATTGGATTTATCTTGGCAGTCTCCACCCTATCCTGCTCTCCGGAAAGGGTGGAGCAATTGCCGGATAATGCATCCGTTTGGCTCAGTTCGGAAAAACCCCAGCTGGATTCCCAGTCCAAGACTCATTGGGACGGAGAAACTATTCTCTGGAGCGCAGGTGACAGAATATGTGTGGCTGCAAAAGGAAATGGAACCTGGCTTGATGCTTCCGGTGCATCGGTTTCATCTCCGGGTGGCAGTTTCATCCAATCGGTAACAAGCCTCGAAGAAGATGCACCAAAAGCTCGGTTTGCAGTGCCGTCCGGCTTCCTTGCCGGGGAGATGGGCAAATGGCAGTTTTTCGGTGTCTATCCTTCCGATTGCCTGATAGACAAACAGATGACGGATGATCAGACAATGATGGTCAGGATTCCTTCGAGGCAGATACCCATAAACAGGGATGGCGTTCATTCGTTTGATTCTGCGGCTGACATTCTTGTCGGAAATACTGATGAAATCACTTCATTGGAAAGTGGCAACTGCTACCCGATGCTTTGGCAAAGAGCCGTTGCTCATCTTGACCTTGATTTTGTCAATCTTCCATATATCTCTGAAAAAGAGAATATTATCTCTATTGTACTGACTGCGGACGAAGAAGCGGCACTCACAGGTGACTTTCTGCTTGATTATGATGCTATGATGTCTATGGGTGAAAAGTCGGATTGCTCCAATTCCGTCACAATCGTTCAGAGGGATGGCAACATAACCATCGAATCCGACGGTTCAGTCAAGAATGTCTGGATGAGCATCTACCCTCAGACCATCAAGTCTCTGAAGGTAGAAATCAATACTGACAAAGCCACATATACCAAATCCTGGAACGGAATCAGCCGCA
>CAMCIE010000022.1 GCA_945874815.1 uncultured Bacteroidales bacterium | reverse complement strand
ACCTCGGCTATACTAATCGGAATAAGTGATACCGTTATACCAGTAAGGCTGAGATTTGAAACTTGCCTTGCCTGAAATCTGGAGATTCAAGTCAGGGAATCCGTCATAAAGCCGGAAAGAAACGCCCGAATCAACATCCTCATAGCCGGTATATGCCTTCGGGTTCTGGCTGGTAAGACCATGGACGCTTCTGAAAGCCAGGAAAGGCTTCAGGGTAAGCGATACTTTTGAAGGAGCCTCAAGAAGTTCATACTTGATAAGCAACTGGTCATTGTCCGGAGCCATCATGATGGTCTTGGTGAAAATGATTCCACCGACCTTGTATGTCACCATCGGAACCGGGAAGGCATCGAAGTCAATGATATACTTATGTCCTCTCGGCTCATAAGTATCCCCATAGCAATGTATGCCAAGGTTAAACTGTTTGCCTCCCATGACCAGACTCTCGTCCAGAGAAGAAAGCAACATATACTTTCCTCCTCCGAATTCAGTCACCGGGACGGCCAGCAGCCCGTGGTAGCGTCTTGTGTTGCAGGTCACTATGGAAGTGTTGCAGCAGGCGCCAGACTTGTTGGCCTCTATTATCTCACGTTTGAGTGAGTACTCAAGGTTTACAAGTTCGGACTTGTTGAATTTAAGAAAAGCCATACTATTTATTTTTAGGTTACAATCAATCCAATTTTTTGAGCACTATCGCAGTCCTGCAAGGCAGATAAAGGAACAGAGTAGAATCATATTTCCCGTTTCCGTTCTGCGATTTTTCCTGCACAGTAAAATGAGCCTCACCATTCTTTATCCTGGAGAAGCCATCAAATTCGTTTGCGTCCGTATCAAGAACACCTTCATATTTGCCTGCCGGGGCTGCGAAGCCATAGTCAGAGAAAGAAGATGTGGGGTTGAAATTGAGCGCAAAGATACAGTTATTTCTTTTGAATATCAATATTTTTTTCTGTTCGTCCTGTACCAGAAGCTCTGGTTTTGAGGCAAGAAGGTCGGTCTCTTTCTCCAACTTTATCATTGCCTTGTCGAAATTTCTGAGATATTTGTACCTCAGATAATCCGGTTCAGCAAGCGACCACTGCCTCCTTGCATATTTGTATGACCAGCCATTCCCCTCCCTCGGGAAATCGATCCATTCAGGATGGCCGAACTCATTTCCCATGAATGTCAGATATCCGTTTCCGGCGGTGGCCATGGTCACCAATCTGATCATTTTATGAAGGGCTATTCCTCTGTCAACAACAAGGGACTTGGAGTCTTTGTTCATGGAAGTGTACATCTGGGCATCCATCAGGCGGAAAGCGATGGTCTTGTCGCCCACCATTGCCTGGTCGTGGCACTCGGCATAGCTGATAGTCTTCTCATCCTCACGTTTATTGGTCAGCTGCCACCACATCTCGCCCATGCTCCACTGATCGTCAGAGAGTTCCTTGATCCATTTGATCCAGTTGTCAGCCACTCCCATGCTCATCCTGAAGTCAAATCCGACTCCACCGCAGTCAAACGGCGCAGCAAGTCCGGCCATTCCGCTCACATCTTCGGCGATTGTGAATGCATCCTTGTTCATTTCATGGATGAGGATATTTGCGAGAGCAAGATATGCGACAGCATTTTCGTCCACGCCGCTGTTGAAATAGTTGTCATATCCGACGAAATCTTTGCCCAGACCGTGATCCCAGTAAAGCATGCTGGTCACGCCGTCGAAGCGGAAACCGTCGATATGGTATTCTTCCATCCAGAATTTGCAGTTGGAAAGCAGGAAATATTTGGTTTCATCCTTGCCATAGTCAAAACACCTTGAACCCCAGGCAGGATGACGTCCCTGATGACCACCATAAAAATAAAGGTCTTCCTTGCCGTCAAACTTGCCAAGGCCCTCAGCCTCATTGTCAACGGAGTGAGAGTGTACGATGTCCATCACAACAGCAATCCCATAGCCATGTGCCTCATCCACAAGGGCTTTGAACTCCTCAGGAGTACCGAAGCGGGAACTCAGTGCAAAGAAATTGGACACCTGATAGCCGAAAGAGCCATAATATGGATGCTCCTGCAGGGCCATGATCTGGATGGTATCATATCCCAGATCCGCTATCTTCGGAAGAACATCTGTACGGAATTCATCGAAAGTGCCCACCTTCTCCTTTTCCGTTGCCATTCCGATATGACACTCATAAATGAGAGGATTCGGACGTTTTCCCGGCTTGCGGTGTCTCCATTTATATGGTTTTTCAGGAGCCCAGACCTGTGCGCAGAACTGCTTGGTCACAGGATCCTGAACTGCCCTTGTGACATAGGCCGGAAGCCTTTCAGCACCTCCGCCCGGCCATTCAATGAAAAGTTTGTAGAGAGTGCCGTGATTAAGGAAAATGTCGTCCAGGATGATTTCCCAGTTGCCGTTTCCCACCGGCTTGAGAGCATAGGCCTCCGTGCGTTTCCAGTTGTTGAAATCACCGATGAGATAGATTTTGTTAGCATTCGGAGCCCACTCGCGGAAAATCCAGTGTCCCTGACCGTCGTTGTGCATACCATAATACAAATGGTTGTTTACGGCCTTGGACAGAAGCCCGTCTCCGGCAAATTTCTCCTTGATTTTCAGTATGTTCGAATGCCTTGAATCAATGGCATCCTTAAACGGTTTGAGCCATGGATCCGTGTCATAAATCATTTTGTTTTTCTTTTTAGCACACATATATATATAATTAGTCAATTCATTATATTTCATCAAATTCCTTGTCCATGGCAGCGACCTTCTCCCTGGCTCCACGCAGGTAGGCACGACAGGCCCGGACAAGCTCCGCTGAACGCCGGATCATCTTTTCCATATCTTCAACGGCCGTATGAGGGTCTTCCACCTTCATGGCTATGGCCTCAAGCTCAGCGACGGCGGCATCATAATCAAATTTCTCCTTATTTTCCATAATCTTCTTCATTATCAAAGGTTTCCGCCCTGTTTTCAACAGCTTCGACATGGCACCGGACCATTCCGTCATGGAACATCACACTCATGGAATCTCCTGCGGCGACAACTCCGGAAGACTTCATGACCGTTCCGTCAGGGCCCACGGCAAGGGCATATCCCCTGTTCAATATTTTTCTCGGGTCAGCAGATTCTATCCTGGTTTTCAGGACCTCCACACGCGACTCCATTTTCGACAATTTCATGGAGAAACCGTTCCTAATCCTGGAATTGAGCATGATTAGCCGGTTTTCAACCGTAGCAATCCTTTCATTGAAAGCGAGCCTGATACGTGAAACATAGGATGAAAGTTGCGCGTCTTCATCCGCATACATCGCAATCAGCTCACCTGCAAGTGCTGTCGGAGTTTTCACATAGGTATTCGCCACCATGTCACATACGTGGAAATCCTGGTCATGGCCGACTGCAGTAAAGACAGGTAGAGGGAATTGGGCTATCACGCTGGCAAGGTTGTAGTCATCATAGCATGCAAGGTCAAGTTTTGCCCCTCCCCCGCGCAAGATCAGCACTGCATCATAGTCTTCCCCGCAGGAGAGCACCTCATCCATGGCCTGAATTATGGATTTCGGACAGTCCGCCCCCTGCATGAGCGCAGGGAAAAGAACAGTGCGGAAACTGAATCCGAATTCATTTTCGTGAAGGTGTTTCATGAAATCCCTGTAACCGGCCGCATCCTCTGCCGAAATTATGGCGAGACGGTACGGCAGACGCGGCACCTCAAGGCTTTTCTGCATGTCCATAAGTCCCTCGGCATTCAGCCTGGCGATTGTCTTCTGCCTTTCCATTTCCTGCTGGCCCACTGAGAACTCAGGGTCGATGTCCTCTATCACCAGAGTGAAACCGTAAAGAGGGCTGTAAGACGCCTGGGCAAGCACAAGGACAGTCATGCCCTCACATAGCTGCTTGCCCGTAACTGATTCAAAATAAGGCGCTATGAATCTGTATTTGGAACTCCAGATGGCCGCGGAAGCCTTTGCCGTCAGGCCTTTGTCGTTGCTTTGGGAAAGTTCAAGATAGCAATGGCCGCCGGGACGGGCCTTGATTGCACTGATTTCCGCTTTTATCCACACTTTGAAAGGGAAAAGGCGTTCTATCCCCTCTTTCATTTTGGTCTGAAATTCCAGAAGGTCAATATATTCCCGTTTCATATAGGTGTCCTAATCAGTTTATCCCGGCTTCGAGCGCCTACAAATTTAGCAAATTTTCCGACACGCCAACCATTATTTCATAAAAATATCTATCTTTGCGACCGATTTTTAAGCCATCCTGATTTTTGCAAAAATGAAGATAACCGAAGCATTATTTGCTGGCAGCAGCACAAGGATATCCGAGAAACCTAAACAGAAATTTCCTGAATTCGCTTTCATCGGAAGGTCAAATGTCGGCAAGTCATCCCTTATCAACATGTTGTGCAACAACAAGAAATTGGCGATGACTTCAGCCAAACCGGGCAAGACCCGGCTGGTGAATCATTTCCTGATCAACCGTAAGTGGTATCTTGTGGACCTTCCCGGTTACGGATATGCCAAGATGTCCGCTACGGCCAAGCAGAAACTGGAGCAGGTGATCCGCAACTATCTCAACCTCTCACAGGAAATGACGATGCTCTTCGTCCTGATAGATTCCAGACATGACATCGGCAAGATTGACATGGATTTCCTGATTGAACTGGGACAGAGCCGGATACCTTTTGCGATTATTTTCACCAAGGCGGACAAGAGCGGCAAGGAGAAGCTTGCAGCGCAGATTGAAAACAACAAGAAACAGATTCTCGAGTACTGGGAGGAACTCCCTCCTGTCTTCATAAGTTCTTCGGAAACAGGTCTGGGAAGAGAAGAAATCCTCGACTACATCGGCACGGTGCTCGAATCAGTTGAACAAGAAAACCAACACCCTCAGATATAATGCATAACGAACACAAAATCAAACTTTTCTCGTGCAGAGCCTCAAAAGATTTCGCACTGAAGGTAGCCAAGGCGATGAATATCGAACTTGGCGCGTCAGATGTATTGACTTTCAGTGACGGCGAGTTCCAGCCTTCTTTCAACGAAAGCGTCAGGGGAGCCACCGTTTTCATCGTGCAGTCCACTTTTCCACCTGTTGAGAATCTGTTTGAACTGCTTCTTATGATTGATGCAGCCAAAAGAGCGTCTGCACACAAGGTAATAGCTGTAATGCCGTATTTCGGCTGGGCAAGACAGGACCGCAAGGACAAACCGAGAGTTTCAATCGGTGCAAAACTCGTTGCAAACGTGCTCCATGCAGCAGGATGCGACAGAGTCATGACCTGCGATCTCCATGCTGACCAGATTCAGGGATTCTTCGATTTCCCTGTGGACCATATCTATGCCAGCTCAGTCTTCCTTCCATACCTGAAGAATCTCAATATTGACAATCTTGCCATAGCAGCTCCTGACATGGGAGGTGCAAAAAGGGCAAATGCTTATGCGAGATATCTCCAGTGCCCTGTCATCATCTGCCACAAGTCACGTGAAAGGGCCAATGTCGTAGGTTCGATTACAGCAATCGGCGAGGTAGAAGGCAAGAATGTAATCATCGTGGATGATATGATCGACACTGCCGGCACCCTCACCAAGGCGGCAAACGTTCTCAAGGAAATGGGCGCGCTGAGCGTAAGGGCATGTGCCACACATCCAGTATTCTCAGGCCCTGCCTACGAAAGAATTGCGGAGTCTGCACTTGAAGAGGTCATCGTTTCGGATACCATTCCGCTCAGCGACGACCCTGCAAAGGATAAGAGCAAGATCACCGTACTCTCAATGACTGAAACTTTTGCTGACATCATTGAGAAGGTGTACAATTACGAACCTATCAGCTCAAGCTTCATCAACTGATGAAAATATTCATAGCATCCGTCATACTTGTTGCATTGTGTGTGTTCGGCATGTGCTTCAATATAATCTTCCGCAAGGACGGTAAGTTTCCCGAGACTGAAATCGAGAACAATGTCGAAATGAGGAAGAGAGGAATAAAGTGTGCCAAGGAAGAGGAGATGAAACTCTGGGGAAAGAAGAAGCAGGCACCTGATTGCAGTACTTCCGGTTGCGGAGACTGTCATGCCTGCCGCTGATTCCAAAGGCAAAAAGCCGCCGTGAGGCGGTATGTATAACCGCCATTGGGCGATTTAAGTAATTTATTATGAGTCTTTTAGCTATCGTGGGCAGACCAAATGTAGGAAAGTCCACCCTTTTCAACCGTCTGGTGGGAATGCGTCAGGCGATTGTAGATGAGACTGCCGGTGTGACCCGTGACAGGCACTATGGCAGATGTGAATGGTGCGGTACCGAGTTCTCCGTGGTTGACACCGGAGGATATACTTCGAATTCCGATGATATCTTCGAGGAGGAGATTCGCAAACAGGTAGTCCTTGCCATTGAAGAAGCTTCCGTCGTGCTTTTCATGGTGGAGGCAGGCACCGGAATCACCGATTATGACGAAGAGATTGCCGACCTGCTCAGACGCAGCGGCAAGCCTGTCGTGCTGGCTGTCAACAAGGTTGACTCCGGTGCGAAGATGTTTGATGCTTTCCAGTTCTATTCTCTCGGACTCGGTGAAGTCTGGAGCATATCGGCAGCCAACGGAGGAGGTACAGGCGACCTCCTCGACGAGATTGTAAAACTGATGCCTGCCGAGGATCCTGACAAGGATGAGCATCCTGAGTTGCCTCACTTCACGATAGTCGGCAAGCCGAATGTGGGCAAATCATCCCTTACCAATGCCCTTCTTGGCAAGGAGAGAAATATAGTCACTCCTATTGCCGGCACCACAAGGGATTCAATTGCAACACTTTACAATAAGTTCGGACATGAGTTCATGCTCGTTGACACCGCGGGAATGAGAAAGAAGACCAAGGTTCACGAAGACCTCGAGTTCTATTCAGTGATGAGGTCGATCCGCGCCATCGAGCACTCTGATGTCTGCATTCTGATGATTGATGCCCAGACCGGCATCGAGTCTCAGGACCTGAGCATTTTCAACCTTATCCAGAGGAACAAGAAAGGATGCGTGATCGTGGTGAACAAATGGGATACCGTCGAGAAGGACAGCAACACCATGAAGCAGTACGTCGAAGCTATCAAGTCCCGTCTGGCTCCTTTCAACGACCTGCCGATTATATTTACTTCTGTTATCAACAAGCAGAGAATCATGGATGTTCTCAACGCTGCCGAGATGGTCTATGAGAATTATTCGAGGAAGATCAGCACTTCAAAAATCAACGAGGAGATGCTGCCTGAAATCGAGAATTACCCGCCACCTGCATGGAAGGGTAAGTACATCAAGATCAAATATATAACCCAGCTTCCGACCAGGAGCCCTTCTTTCGCATTCTTCTGCAACCTCCCGCAGTACATCCGCGAACCATACAGGCGCTTCCTTGAAAACAAACTGAGGGAAAAATTCGATTTCACCGGCTGTCCGGTCCAGGTATTCCTCCGTCAGAAATAAATGCCATCATATTCAAAAAACAGGGTGTCAATCACGACATCCTGTTTTTTGAACTATAACCCTATTATTAACAACTAAACTAACTCGATTGAAGTATCTGCAAAGCCTGTGCCAAACTATTCCATTCGTTCAACTTTCAGATGTTGAATTTTATAATCTTTGTCATCAAAGCTTACAAATATGGTAACAAGCAGCATTTCTCCGCCGGCATTCATGGTGCCAAGTGCGTATTTCATATTCGACCGGCCTGCCTTGTGGGTGATTTCAAAAGATCTGGGAGAATAAGACCTGAAAAAAGTCTTCATGATTTGCTTTGCCTGAGTCCGGCTGGCTTCGTTGGAGGTTGAGAAAATCGTCACCTCCAGATTATCTGAAAACCATGCGGACAGTTTATCGGCATCTCCCATGCCAATGTATTTGGCTATGGGCTGGAAAACATCATAACTGCTGTCCTGCGCCTTAAGATTCATGCAACTCAAAAAGACTGCCGCAGCAGCCATACTCCTCATCAATATTCTAGTCATTATGTACTTATCTGAAAACCATGGCATTCCTTTGCAAAATTCAAGCCAAGCCATTATCTTTGCCTGAATAAGATGCCTGCCATGAAAATAACTTTGCTTACAGTAGGAAAAACCGACAGGGACTGGGTCAGACAGGGTTTGGATATTTATTTGTCCAGACTCAAACATTATATTCCATTTTCTTTAACAGAGATCCCAGAGTTGAAGAATGTGTCTGCATTTACCAAGGAGCAGATAAAAATAAAGGAAGGCAGTCTCATCCTGAAGAATATCCGTCCTAACGACGAGGTGATTCTGCTTGACGAAAGGGGCAAGATGTTCACTTCCATCGAATTTGCATCATTGATAAAGGACAGGATGGACTATGCTTCCAGAGACATTGTCTTTGTAATCGGAGGCGCATACGGTTTCTCCGAAGAAGTATATTCAAGAGCGAATTCTAAGATTTCCCTCTCAAAAATGACATTTTCCCATCAGATGGTAAGAACGATTTTTGCAGAGCAGCTCTACCGCGCTTTCACCATCATAAAAGGTGAACCATATCATCACGAATAAAGAAAGGATATGACCGTAAGAGATTTTATCAATAAAAGATTCACGCTTGCCACATTCGTGACGGCTCTTGCACTTTTCATCCTATCACTTGCAGGAAACGACTCTGTCAACAATTCCGAGAAAGTGGCCCGTTCATTCGGCAAGAAGGTTGACAGGAGGCTCGAAATGCTGGACAAATTTGTCATGGAGGCATTGGATACCCCTGAAGGTGAGCTGATTGACCTGCCCAATCTGCCGGATGACATGGTCATATACAGATATCAGAACGATTCTCTGCAATCATGGTGCAACCAGTTCCCCCTTCTGAATGATGACATTTCCCTGAAGATTGTATATCAAAGGCTTACGAATCTGAAAAGCCGGGTAGAATCTCCTCTTGCAGAGGCCACCACCGAATTGTCCTTCATGAATATCGGCTCAAAATGGTACCTTGTCAAAAAGGTCCATGGACAAGGAAGTACGGAAATCATCTCCGGACTTGAGATAAAGAACAGGCTGGTTGACGACATGGGTATTACCGACAACGGTGTAAACCCGAAACTCAGGCTTCCGGCACGTTATTCACTGCTTCCCATCAACTCCAGCGGAGGTTCAGAAGTCCTGATCGGCGGACGCCCGATGTTCAAGATTATTTCCGAGTCCACCATTCAGGTCGCACCTTTGTTCGACAACTCTGTCCTGAGATGGATTTCAATAGGTTTGTTTGCCCTTGCATCCGTCCTGTTCCTTGCCATACACAGGACATTGAATGTATATCTGATAGTCATGTCCACCCTGACTGTCCTTTTTGTAATGTCCTATACCTGGGGATTGCAGATAAACAACAGTTCCCAGCTGTTCTCCCCTACGATATATGCAGATGGCCCGATATTTTACTCTCTGGGAGCCCTGTTGCTAATCAATACCTATTTTACGGCATTCAACCTGTGTACATTCCTTATCAGGGGCAGGATAACGGCATTCATACGCCGCAATCCCGCAAAACGAAGGAGAAATCTTCTGACTTATGGCCTCCTGACCCTTGCTGCCGCCATCATCTCGTTTGCGTACACACACCTGAGCCTTAAAAGTCTGGTGATGAACTCCAGCATAACCCTCGAATTATATCGTTGGAATGTTGGATCCCAGTATTCCATCCTGGTGTATCTTTCCTATATCGGACTGCTTATATGCATCTTGCTGCAAATCCAGACTCTCAGACCTCCGCTTCGTGAGTTCCTGCGTCTGAGGTATGACATTTTTGACACCAAGGCACTGATATTCAGCGCATTCCTCTTTGCACTGTATTTTACCGTTACCTCGGGAGTCCTTGGTTTCATTAAGGAACAGGATCGTGTCCATTTGTGGGCGAACAGGCTGGCCGTGGACAGGGACCTGGGCATTGAGATACAGCTCAGGAGTATGGAAGACGAGATTGCAAGCGACCAGGTCATCAGGCTGCTCTCACCGGTTGACAATTCCTCCAGCATCATCCAGAACAGGATTGCGGAAACATATCTGGGGCGAATCAAACCGAATTACGACCTGAGAATCAATATAATAACAGATAAGGACAAGGGCGGAATCGCATTTTTCAACAAAATCATACGCACAGGCACGCCAATCGCCGACGGCTCCAGATTCCTGTTCCTCAATGACGAAAATGGCAACAACTGCTATGTCGGAGCCTTTCTTTTCTGGTCCGAAAACAGCGGCATCACCCGGTTGCTCATCACCCTGGATTCCGTTGCAAACAAGGAAGACCGCGGATATGACGGACTCATCACCCGCTTCTCACCAAGCGGTGATGTCCAGATTCCGCATTATTATTCCTATGCCAAATACAATGGTAACAGGCTCATCTCATACAAGGGAAATTTCCCATATCCGACAGTATTCGTAAACGAACTCGGGCCTCTGCGCAGCAACAAACTGTATATCCAGAGGAACAAAGGCTATGTCCATTTCTCATCTCTTGTAGGAACTGAGGAAATGATCACCCTCTCAAGGAAGACGAGAAGCCCGATGACATATTTTACGTCATTCTCTTATCTCTTCCTTGCCATAAGTGGCATACTGATGCTTTTCTCCAGGGCTAACAGACGATATAAAGTCTTCAAGAGCAATTATTTCCGTCGCAGAATCAACGTTATTCTCCTGACTTCATCCTGCCTCATCCTGGTAAGCATGATGCTCATCAGCGTCGTCTTCGTTTACAAGAGAAATGAGGCCAATATGCAGAACCTGATGACTTCAAGAATCAACACCGTCCAGGCCTTGGTAAACGTCAGGACCCGAACGATGCAGGACTGGCAGGAAATGCAGACCCAGGATTTTGCCTCTACCATCGAGAATATCTCGAATACGACCAAGTCGGATATAACCTTCTATTCACCGGCCGGCCTTGTCTTCCGGTCAACCAACCCGGAGGTCTTTGAAAAGATGATTCTCGGATGCAGGATGAATCCGGATGCCTTCTATAATATAAGGTATCTGAACCAAAGGTTCTTCATCAATCTCGAAAAAGTTGATGACATCAGCTATTGGTCGCTCTATGCCCCTATTGTCAACGATGCGGGCAAGATGATTGCCATCATGTGCATTCCATATACAGGCAAGGACTATGACTTC